>DAIDKA010000324.1 GCA_027451085.1 Gammaproteobacteria bacterium | reverse complement strand
GCGCGCTGCGCGCCCCAGGGACGCCCCAGGGACGCCCCAGGGACGCAGTTACTTGTCGATCCACCGTGTCCAGCTGTGGGCATCCGCGCCCGGGTCATGCCAGCCGCGCAGGCCGTCCACCAGCGTGGAGGCCTCCTTCGGCCCCCAGGTACCCGGCTCATAGCAGTACACCGGCGTATCGGCGTTCAGGATGGGATCGACGGCCGCCCACCCCGCCTCGACCTCGTCCTCGCGCGCAAACAGCGTGGACTCACCCGCCAGGGCATCGCCGATGAGCCGCTCGTAGGGCTCCATTTCATCGCCCTGCTTCTGGTCGACGAACAGCTCGATGTCGCGCCCGCGCATGGCCTCACCCGGCAGTTTCACATGCGCGCCGATGGCGATGGCGACATCCGGGCCGACGCGGAAGCGCAGGTAGTTGGGCTGCTCCGGTGCATTGACGCCGAACACCTTGGTCGGCGGTGAACGCAGTTCGACCACCACCTCGGTGGACGTCACGGGCAGGCTCTTGCCGGCGCGCAGGTAAAACGGCACTCCGCTCCAGCGCCACGAATCGATCTCGAGCTTCACGGCGGCGAAGGTCTCGACCTTCGAGTCCGGCGCCACTCCCGGCTCCTTGCGGTAACCGTTGAACTGGCCGCGCACCAGGTGCTGCGGATCCAGCGGTTTGAGCGCACGGAAGACCTTGACCTTCTCATCGCGCAACGCCTCGCCGCTGCCGTTCAGGGGCGGCTCCATGGCGAGGAAGCCGACCACCTGCAGCAGGTGGTTCTGGATCACGTCGCGGATGCAGCCGGCTTCCTCGTAGAACCTGCCACGCCCCTCCACGCCGATGCTCTCCGCCATGGTGATCTGCACGCTGGCCACGTAGTTGCGGTTCCAGATCGGCTCCAGGAAGGCGTTGGCGAAGCGGAAGAACAGCAGGTTCTGCACCGGCTCCTTGCCCAGGTAGTGATCGATGCGGAAGATGTCGCGCTCATCGAAGAACTCGTGCAGCACCTGGTTCAGCGCATGGGCCGAGCCCAGGTCGCGACCGAAGGGCTTCTCCACCACCACCCGCGCGCCGGCATCAGCGCCTGCCGCGTGCAGCTGCTTCACCACCACGGGGAACATGGACGGCGGGATGGCGAGGTACACCAGCGGGCGCTGCGCCCCGCCCAGGCTCGCGCGCAGCTGCGTGAAAGTCGCCAGTTCCGCATAATCGCCGTCCACATAGGACAGCAACCCCACGAGCTTTGCGGCCGCGGCCTCATCGAGGTCGCTCACGAACTTCGCCAGGCTGTCGCGCACCCGCGCCTTGAGCTGATCCAGATTCCAGCCAGCCTTGGCGACGCCGATCACCGGCACGCTGAGCCGGCCCCGGAGCACCAGCTGGTACAGCGACGGAAAGATCTTCTTGTAGCAAAGGTCGCCGGTGGCGCCTAGCAGCACCAGCGCATCGGCGGGCTGGTGTTCGCCGTTCAACCTCGGGGAAGCCACGGGCTAACCCTTCTTCTCGACGTGACCGCCGAACCCCAGGCGCATCGCGGACAGCACCTTGTTCGCGTATTCCGCCCTGCCCCGCGATTCCAGGCGCGAGTACAGCGCGGCCGTCAGCACGTGCGCCGGCACGCCCTCTTCGATGGCGGCCTGCACCGTCCAGCGACCCTCGCCGGAATCCGCCACATGCCCCTCGAAGCCATCGAGCTGCGGATCGCGCTTGAGGGCTTCCGCGGTGAGATCCAGCAGCGCGGAGGTGATGATGCTGCCCCGGCGCCAGACCTCGGACACCGCCGCGATGTCGAAATTGAACTGGTACATGCGCGGGTCCTCCAGCGGCGCCGTCTCGGCGTCCTCGCCACCCTTGTGCGTAAGGCCGATGCCGGCATGTCTGAGCACATTCAGCCCTTCGGCGTAGGCGGCCATCAGGCCGTACTCGATGCCATTGTGAACCATTTTCACAAAGTGGCCACCACCGTTGCCGCCACAGTGCAGATAACCCTGCGCAGCGGTGCCGGAAGCCTTCCGCACCTCCGGCGTGGGCGGCGCGCCGCCCGGGCTCAGGGCGGCGAAGATGGGATCGAGCAGCTGCACGACGGCATCCTCGCCGCCGATCATCAGGCAGTAGCCGCGTTCCAGGCCCAGCACGCCGCCGCTGGTGCCCACATCGACGTAGTGCACACCGGACTTTGCCAGCTCCCCTGCGCGGCGGATGTCGTCATGATAGTGGGAGTTGCCACCGTCGATCAGGATGTCGCCGGGCGACAGCAGGGGTCGCAGCTGCGCGATCACGTTATCCACCACGCTGGCCGGCACCATGAGCCACACCGCACGCGGGGCCCGCAGGTTCTTCACCAGGTCGGCAAGACTGTTCACGCCCTTGGCGCCATCGGCCGTGATGGCCGCGACCGCCGCTGCGCCGGCGTCGTAGGCCACGATCTCATGGCCGCCACGCAGCAACCGCTTCACCATGTTGGCGCCCATTCTTCCCAAGCCGATCATTCCAATCTGCATAAAAGACTCCTTAGGTTTAGTCTCGTGCCTGCCAGGGTGGAAGGGCCGAGAACTCAAGGCACGCGGCGTATCTGCGCGCCGATGCCGGCAAATTTCTCCTCGATGGTCTCGTAGCCACGGTCGATGTGATAGATGCGCTCGATCTCCGTGCGCCCTTCCGCCACCAGCCCGGCCAGCACCAGGCTGGCCGAGGCCCGCAGGTCCGTGGCCATCACCGGAGCGGCCTTCAGCTTCTCCACGCCATGGATGATGGCGGTGTTGCCCTCGAGGCGGATTTCCGCACCCAGGCGCCGCATCTCCAGCATGTGCATGAAGCGGTTTTCAAAGATGGTCTCGATGATGGTGCCGACACCATCGGCCACGGTGTCGAGCGCCGCGAACTGCGCCTGCATGTCCGTCGGAAAGGCGGGGTATGGCGCCGTGCGCACGTCCACGGACTTCGGCCGTCGGCCGCGCATGTCCACCTCCACCCAGGTGTCGCCGCTGGCGATGGTGGCGCCGGCCGCCCGCAGCTTCTGCGTGACCGCATCCAGGTGATCCGGGCGCGTGTTCTTGATGCGCACGTGGCCACTGGTGACCGCGCCTGCCACGAGGTAGGTGCCGCTTTCGATGCGGTCCGGCAAGACCTCGTACATGCAGCCGCCCCGCAGGCTTTTGACGCCCTGGACCACGATCTTGTCCGTGCCGTGGCCCTCGATCTTCGCGCCCATGGCAATCAGGAACTCGGCGAGATCCACCACCTCGGGTTCGCGCGCGGCGTTTTCGATGACCGTCTCGCCCTCGGCCAGCGTGGCCGCCATCATCAGGTTCTCGGTGCCG
>DAIDKA010000323.1 GCA_027451085.1 Gammaproteobacteria bacterium | reverse complement strand
TGCGCCACCAGCATGATGCGCTTGTCGCCCTTCATGGCCACGTCCAGCGCCTGGATGGACTTGTCGCGGCCCACGAACAGCGGCAGCACGGTGTGCGGATAGACCACGACATCGCGCAGCGGCAACACCGGCACGTTCACGGCGGTGGTGGCGGCGGTCGCGTCGGGGGTCGGGACGGCGGGATCGGACATGCTGAAGTCCTCGCTTGTGGCGTGGGCGGGGCCGCATGGGGGATGCGGCCCACTCTAATATAACGGGTTGAAGCAAGGAATGGGGATGGCGCGCGCCGTTTTCAACGGCGCGCGCGCTCACGGCGTGGCTAGTGCGTGCCGCCCGAGGCGCGGCGCGGCTCTTCCTCCGCGCGCTGCACGATGTAGGGCTTGGTCGAGCCCTCGATCACGCTCTCGTCGACGACGACCTTCTGCACCTCGGACATCGAGGGCAGGTCGTACATCGTGTCGAGCAGCACGCCCTCGAGGATGGTGCGCAGGCCGCGCGCGCCGGTCTTGCGCTGCATGGCGCGGCGCGCCACCGCGCGCAGCGCGTCCTCGCGGAACTCGAGCTCGGCCCCCTCCATCTCGAACAGGCGGCGGTACTGCTTGGTGAGCGCATTCTTGGGCTCGGTCAGGATGGAGACCAGCGCGGCCTCGTCCAGCTCCTCGAGCGTTGCAACCACCGGCAGGCGGCCCACGAACTCGGGGATCAGCCCGAACTTGACGAGATCCTCCGGCTCGGTGTCGTGGAAGACATCAGTGCCATGCTTGTTGGAGTTGACGCCGCGGATCTCCGATGTGAAGCCGATGCCGCCCTTCTGCGTGCGGTTCTGGATGATTTTCTCCAAGCCGGCGAAGGCGCCACCGCAGATGAACAGGATGTTCGAGGTGTCGACCTGCAGGAATTCCTGCTGCGGATGCTTGCGCCCGCCCTGTGGTGGCACCGAGGCCACCGTGCCCTCGAGGAGCTTCAGCAGCGCCTGCTGCACGCCCTCTCCCGAAACGTCACGGGTGATCGAGGGGTTGTCCGACTTGCGCGAGATCTTGTCGATCTCGTCGATGTAGACGATGCCCGTCTGGGCCTTTTCCACATCGTAGTCGCACTTCTGCAGCAGCTTCTGGATGATGTTCTCGACGTCCTCACCCACGTAGCCGGCCTCGGTCAGCGTGGTGGCGTCCGCGATGGTGAACGGGACGTTCAGCAGGCGTGCCAGGGTCTCGGCCAGCAGGGTCTTGCCGCAGCCGGTCGGGCCGATGAGCAGGATGTTGCTCTTGGCGATCTCGACGTCATCCTTGCGCGAACCGGCGCCGCGGGTCTGCAACCGCTTGTAGTGGTTGTAGACCGAGACGGCAAGGACCTTCTTGGCGCGGTCCTGGCCGATGACATACTCGTCCAGGACCTTCTTGATCTCGTGCGGCTTCGGCAGCTTGTCCCGCGCGCGCTCGGCCCGGTCCTCGAGTTCCTCGCGGATGATGTCGTTGCACAGCTCCACGCACTCGTCGCAGACGAACACGGAGGGGCCTGCAATCAGCTTGCGCACCTCGTGCTGGCTCTTGCCGCAGAAGGAGCAGTACAGCAGCTTGCCGTCGTCTCGGGAGCGCGAATCGTCACTCATTACAGGTGTCCTCGAACCGGACTTGCGTCACGGGAGCACGCCCCGAAGGCAGGGGCGCAATCGTTATAGCACGCGCTGGTTCCGGGACGCAAAACAGGGCGGATGAGCCGTTTAACCTTGCGCCGGGGTATCCACGCGCTTCTGCAGCACTTTGTCGATGAGGCCGTATTCCACGGCTTCAAGGGCGCTCATGAAGTTATCGCGGTCCGTGTCCTGCTTGATCTTGTCGACGCTCTGGCCGGTGTGGCTCGCCAGGATCTTGTTGAGCCGGTCACGGATACCCAGGGTCTCCTTGACGTGGATTTCCATGTCCGTGGCCTGACCCTGGATGCCGCCCAGCGGCTGGTGGATCATCACCCGGGCGTGCGGCAGGCAGAAACGCTTGTCCTTGGCACCCCCGGCAAGCAGCACGGCGCCCATGCTGGCCGCCTGGCCGGTGCAGATGGTGCCGACATCGGGCTTGATGAACTGCATGGTGTCGTAGATCGCCAGGCCCGCGGTGACCACGCCACCGGGACTGTTGATGTACAGGTGTATGTCTTTTTCCGGGTTCTCGGACTCCAGGAACAGCAGCTGCGCCACGACGATGTTGGCCATGTAGTCGTCGATGGGGCCGACCACGAAGATCAGGCGCTCCTTCAGCAGCCGGGAGTAGATGTCGTAGGCCCGCTCGCCGCGCGACGTCTGCTCGACGACCATCGGCACCAGGTTCAGCGCTCTTTCGTTCATGTCGGCTCCTAAAAGTTGCGTCGGCGACCCTTGGGTTCGACCCCGGCTCAGGCGGACTGTTCCGCCCCGCCGAAGCCCGTGATTTCCTTGAAGGTCGCGGGCTTGTCAGTAATCCTGGCCTTGGCCATGATGGCATCGATGGCCTGGTCCTCCAGCACAGAGGACTGCACCTGGCGCAGGGCGTCGGGGTTCTGCAGGTACTGCCGCCGGACCTCCTCGGGGTTCGGATAACCGGCGGCAACATCATCCAGGCGTGCCTGCACGCGGGCGTTGTCCAGCTGCACATCCAGGTTGCGGATGATCTCGCCGATGATCAGGCCGAGCGCCACGCGCTGGCGAGCCGCTTCGGTGAAGTTCTCGCGCGGCGGCAGCTGCGCGGCCTCACGCACGCCCATGCGGCGGCCCATGTCGAACTGCAACTGCTGGGTGGCCTCCTCCACCAGCGAGCGCGGCAGCTCCAGCGGATTGTTCTTGTACAGCTGGTCCATGATCTGCACCCGCACGCGGTTGCGGATGACGCCTTCCAGCTCACGCTCCATGCTGGCGCGCACTTCGGTCTTCAGCGCCTCGACGCCACCGTCTTCCACGCCATACGCACGGCAGAATTCCTCGTCCAGCGGCGGCAGCGTCTGTTCCTCGACCTTCTTGATGGCGAGCTTGAACTCGGCGGTTTTGCCCGCCAGTTCCTTGGAGCTGTGGTTTTCCGCATAGGTCAGTGTGACCGTGCGGGTTTCGCCGGCGGTGGCACCGGTGGCCGCCGCGTCAAAATCCGCCAGCACCTGGCCGGCCCCCAGTACGAATGTGACATCGCGTCCGTCGCTGCCGTCGAAGGGCTTGCCTTCCACCGTACCGTCGTAGTCCACGGTCACGCGGTCGGTGGCCTGGGCAACGCGGGCGACCTCGGTGAACACCGGGCGCTGCTTGCGCATGCTCTCCAGCATGGCTTCGAGATCCGCATCCGTCACGCTGGCTGCGGGCTTTTCGATTTCCAGGCTTTCCAGCGGTGCGAGCTTGATCTCCGGCATCACCTCGAACACGGCCGCGTACTTGAGGTCGGCACCTGCATCCAGGGTGATGGGTTCGATACGCGGGCCCGCGGCCGGCTTCAGCCGCTCCTGGTCCACCGCCTCGGCGAAGGAACTGCGCATCAGGTCATTGACGACCTCGGCATGCACCTGGTCACCGAACTGCTTGCGCACCACGGTGAGGGGCGCCTTGCCGGGACGGAAGC
>DAIDKA010000322.1 GCA_027451085.1 Gammaproteobacteria bacterium | reverse complement strand
GTCGTTGCAGTCGACCACGCGGCGCCAGGTCACGCGGCGCACGTCGATGCCGAGCTGGTTGCCGTGGTGGATGTGGTTGTCGATCAGCGCGGCCAGCAGGTTGTTCGCCAGCGCGATGGCGGCGAAGTCACCCGTGAAGTGCAGGTTGATGTCCTCCATGGGCACCACCTGCGAGTAGCCGCCGCCGGCGGCGCCGCCCTTGACGCCGAACACCGGGCCGAGCGCGGGTTCGCGCAGGCAGATGATGGCCTTCTTGCCGATGCGGTTGAGCGCATCGCCAAGGCCCACCGTGGTGGTGGTCTTGCCCTCGCCGGCCGGCGTCGGGGAGATCGCCGACACCAGGATCAGCTTGCCCTGCGGGCGGTCCTTGAGCGTTGCGATGTAGTCCAGGGACAGCTTGGCCTTGTAGTGGCCGTAGGGAACGAGCGCTTCCTCGGGAATCCCCAGCCGGTCCTTGGCCAGCCCGACGATGGGACGCATTTTTGCCGCTTGTGCGATCTCGATGTTCGATGCCATGGAGGTCTCGTTTTGTTGGTTGGCGAAGGAAAAAGGGCGGCCAATGTACCACCGACCCGCGCGCCGAACACCGCGCTGACGCTTATCGCTATCATTGGCGGCATGAATACACCAACCCGCGCCCCGGCGCCGCCCGCCACCCCTGATTTCAGACAATACATAAGGACCATCCCGGACTACCCCAGGCCGGGGGTGCGGTTCCGCGACGTCACCACCCTTATGGGCAATGCCGAGGGCTTCCGGCTGACAATCGATGCCATGGCCGAACCCTGGAAGCACGCCCGCATCGACCACGTGGCCGGCATCGAGGCGCGCGGGTTCATCCTGGGGGGCGCCCTGGCTCACCAGCTGGGTGCCGGCTTCGTGCCGCTGCGCAAGAAGGGCAAGCTGCCCCACAAGACCGTCCGGGTGGCCTACTCTCTCGAGTATGGCGTGGACGAGATGGAAATGCACACCGATGCCATCCGGCCGGCAGAGCGCATACTGCTGGTGGACGACCTGATCGCCACCGGCGGCACGGCCCAGGCAGCCGTCAAGCTGCTGCGGTCCCTGGGTGGCGACATCCTGGGCGCCGGCTTCATCATCGACCTGCCCGAACTCGGCGGCGCTGAGAAGCTCCGCGACCTGGGCGTGAACGTGCAGTCCCTGGTGGCCTTCGACGGTCATTGATTATACAACGGAGGTTATGGTGAACGAGCACAGCGAGCGCGACCCCCAGGCCATCGCGGAAGAACTCCGCCGCATCGTCGACCAAGCCGAGGAACTCATGGCCAATGCCGGCGTGGGCGACCACCTGAACGACCTGCGCGACCGTGTGAACGACACCCTCAGCCAGGCCAAAGCCAAACTGGCCGAGCTGGAGAAGGAGGCCCGCGTCCACGGCAAGCGCGCGGCGGTGGCCACCGAAACCTGGGTGCGTGCCAACCCGTGGACCGCGCTCGCCATCGGTGCCGGCATCGGCCTGATCATCGGCGCCGTGCTGCTGACCCGTTCCGGCCCCGGCTCCCCGGACGACGACCTTTCATGAGCGAAGGCCCGCTCAACTTCGCCACCCGCAGCCGCCAGGTGCTGCAGCAGGTGCTGGCGATCGGCCAGACCCGGTTGGAAATGCTGGGTCTGGCGGTGGAACAGGAGCGGCTGGCACTGTCTCGCGAGCTCAAGCTCGCCACCATCACCATCGTCTGCGCCTGGCTCGCCGGCACCACCCTTACGCTGTGGGTGATGGTCGCCCTGCCACAGGTGGCGCGGGTGTGGCTGCTGGGCGTGCTGTTCGCGCTGTTCGGCATCACCGCCGTGGTCAGCTATCGCGCACTCAGGCAGGCGGCACAGCGTGAACGGCTGTTCACCCGCCTGGCCGCACAGCTGCAGCTTGACCGCATCTCTCTCGGCGATCACCCGGGCGAGAAACCCTGAGCATGACCTCCCCCACCGCGGCTGCCGATGCCCGCTCACGCATTGAGACACGGCTGAGGCTCCTGGAAATCGAGGCACAGCTGCAACGCACGGCACTCGCCGCCAGCCTCTCGCAGCTGGAACAGCGCCAACCGCTGGCCTGGCTGGGCACCGCGGCCAGCATCGCCGGCGCTGCCAGCAAGGTGCTCTCCACCCCCAGCATGCGCTGGCTGCTGATGGGCCTGGCCGTGCGCCTGATCAGGGGCCGCCGCCACAAGGCGAGGGATTGAACGGACCCACTGCCTGACGATCGCATCAACCCGTGCTCTGCAGGCCCTGCGCAATGCCGCTGATGCTGGCGAGCAGCGCCTCGAACAGGTCACGGTCCTTGCGCCCGGTGGCGCGCCAACGCCGCAGCAGGTCCACCTGCATCAGGTTCATCGGGTCCACGTAGGGGTTGCGCAGGTGGATGGCGCGCTGCAAGGTCGGGTCCCCGTCGAGAAGCGTGGCGTAGCCCTTGACCCGCAGCACGTTGCGTACCGCCGTCTCATGCTCGGCACGCACGGCATCGAAGAACCCCGGCAGCCGCGTTTCACACAGCTCGTTGTAGGCCTGCGCGATCGCCAGGTCCGCGCGCGCCAGCATGGCCTCCACATCATCGATGAGGTTGCGCAGGAAGAACCAGTTAGAGTAGGCGTCCTGCAGCACCTTCAGGCCATGCACATCGATGGCGGCGCCCAGGCCGCTGCCGGCGCCGTACCAGCCCGGCAGCAGGTGCCGCGACTGGGTCCAGGCAAACACCCACGGCACTGCGCGTAGCGACGCGAGCGTGGCGGCATCCTCACGATAGGCCGCGCGCGAGCCGATCTGCATGCGCTCGATCACGTCGATGGGGGTGACCTGGCGGAACCACTCGTAGAATGCCGCCTCGCCGTACACCAGCCCGCGGTAGGCGGCGCTGCTGCCGGCAGAGAGCGTCTGCACCACCGTCAGGTGCTCGGGATTCTCGCCGGCCACGGTGTTGTTCCTGGCCGCGGCCACGGCCAGGGCATGCGAATTGAACGCCCGCTCCAGCGTGCGCATGGCAATGGGCCACAGACCGTAACCCTGGCTCACCACCTCCCCCTGCTCCGTGAGTCGCAGGGCGCCGCCGGCGCAGGATGCGGGCGCGGCCTGCACCAGGCCATCGATGCGGCCGCCACCCAGGGCGGCGCTGCCGCTGCGGGCATGGATGACCACCGGCCTGCCGATGCCGGCCTCGCGCAGCACCGCCGCGAGTTCCTCCTGCGCCTGCCACACTGCAAAGCGCGAAGCGCAGATGCCTGCCTCCTTGCTGCTTTCCGCATGGCCGACCACCACCCACTGGCGGTGGCCGCGCGCCGCCAGGTGGCGCCGGTACACCGGGTCCGCCAGCAGCCGCCGCATGATCCCGCCGCTGCCTGCAAGGGTCTCGACCGATTCAAACTGGGGCGCCACGTCCACAGCGGCTTCACCGGTGCGCTTGTCCCAGGCCTCGGCCCAGCGCGCCAGCAGCAGCACCGCCAGCACATCGTCGGTCGACTGCGCGTCGCTCACGATGTAGCAACCGATCGCCTCGGGACCATAACGGTGCCGCCCCTGCACCAGGGCTTCAAACACCCCGCGCACGCGCCGGCCCAGCGGATCGAGTTCCGCGCGCGGCCCCTGGTCACGCTCCAACGCATCGGCCAGCAGCTGGTGGCGTTCCTCCGGACTGCGATCGAGCCACTGCGGATCACCCAGTCCCTGGCCGATCACCTGATGGTGCACGCGGGTGTGCTGGCGGACATCCAGCGTCGCCAGGTGGAAGCCGAAGGTCTGGATCCGGTACAGCAGCCGCCGCACTGAATGCAGGCCCGCGTTGCGGCCCTTGTTGGCGCGCAGGCTTTCGGCGATCAGCCGCACGTCGGCATGAAAATCCTGCACCCGCTCGTAGCCGTTGGGGCGACCCTCGATGGCATTGCGCAGGCGCGTGGAGACCTGCGCCAGGAACACGCGGTACGGCATGCGGTCGTGACGCGTGGGGGTCGCGGCCCGCGAGCCCGGCACCAGCGCGCTGTAGAGGTCTATACGCTTGGACAGAGCCGCTGTCACGCTGGTGCGGCTGGCACTCTGCGACAGCTCCTCGGCCAGCTCCTGGCATTCCAGGAGGTAGGCGTTCAGCAGCACGCGCTGCTGCCTGCTCAGGGTTTCGCGGATGGTTTTGCCGTGGACGTCGGGATTGCCGTCCATGTCGCCACCCACCCAGCTGCCGAAACTCAGCAGGCGCGGCAGCACCAGCGCGGTGGATTCAGCGCCGTACACCTTCTCCAGCGCTTCGGCGAGTTCCTCGTAGAAGTCCGGCACCACACGGTAGAGGACCTCGCACAGGTAGAACAGCACGTGCTCGCGCTCATCGGCAACGGTGAGCTTCTCCCGCGGGTGGTCCTCGGTCTGCCATGCGGTGGTGATCTCGGTGCGGATGCGGTTCCACACCGCGCGGGATTCGGCCGGCGTGAGCGAGGGATCCAGCCGGTCGAGCAGCAGCTGCGCCACGCGCTGCTGCTTGCGCAGCATGGTGCGGCGGGTGGACTCGGTCGGATGGGCGGCGAACACCGGCTCGATGTGCAGTTCCGGCAGCAGCGCCAGCACCCGCCCGAGGTCCCAGCCCGCAGCCTTGAGCGCGCCCAGCGCATCCTCGACGCCGCCGGGCTGGGGACGGCCGCCATCGCGCACGAAGTACTCGCGGCGGCGGCGGACGCGGTGCACCTTTTCAGCCAGGTTCACCGCCTGGAACCAGGCACTGAACGCCCGCATCAGGTCGCGCGCCTGCGCCGGCAACCGGCCGCGTACGCGCGCCCGCAGCGCATCGCCCGCGCCCGCGCCCGCGCCCGCATCATCCTCGCGGCGGCGGATCGCCGTCACGCGGTCCTCCTCCACCGTCGCCAGCAGCTGCGGGCCGCCCTGCTCGCGCAGCATGTCGCCGACGAGCTCGCCCAGCGCATGCACGTCCTCG
>DAIDKA010000321.1 GCA_027451085.1 Gammaproteobacteria bacterium | reverse complement strand
GAACAGGCGGTGGACCTGCTGGCCGGAGCGTTGCGGCCGCCACGGCCGGCATGGACCACCACCGCAGTGCTGCCTGGCGGCGACCTGCCCGCGGGCAGCTTCGCGGTGTTCCTGCGCCAGGTCGCCCGCCGCTGGCCCTGGCTGCCACCGGCGCTGCGCGAACGCATGGCGCAGGCCTACGGCACCCGCCTGGAACGGCTGATCGGCAGCGCCGGCAGCCTCGCCGCGCTGGGGCCCGAGGTACTGCCCGGCCTGCATGCACGGGAGATCGAGTACTTGTGCCGCGTGGAGTGGGCGCGTACAGCGGCCGACATCCTGTGGCGGCGGAGCAAGCTCGGACTGCACACACCGGCCGGCAGCGAAGCCGTGCTGGACGCCTGGCTTGGCGCCCAGCCTGCCGCGATCCTCGCCCGCAGCGGGGACAGCGTGCACACCGGCGACCAGCGGTGAGCCGCTGCGTCGTCGCCCTCGACCAGGGCACCACCAGCTCGCGCGCTGTGGTGTTCGACCGCTCGGGCAGCATCCTGGGACTGGCACAACGCGAGCATCGGCAGTTCTTTCCACACTCCGGCTGGGTGGAGCACGATGCGGAGGAAATCTGGCGGACACAGTCCGCCGTGCTGTCCGAGGCACTGCAGACCGCGGCTGTCAGAACAACGGACGTCGCCGCCATAGGCATCGGCAACCAGCGCGAAACCACCGTGCTGTGGGAGCGCGACACTGGACGGCCGCTCGCTCCCGCCATCGTCTGGCAGGACCGGCGCACCGCGCCGCTATGCAGGCAGCTCGCGGCCGCAGGCCACGGCGAGGAAATCGCGCGCCGCACCGGATTGCTGCTGGACCCTTACTTTTCGGGCACCAAGCTTGCCTGGCTGCTGGACCAGGTGCCGCAGGCGCGTGCTCGTGCCGAACGCGGCGCACTGGCCTTCGGCACCATCGACAGCTGGCTTGCCTTCCGGCTGTCGGGTGGCACGGACCATCTCACCGACGTCACCAATGCCAGCCGCACGCTGCTGTTCAACATCCATACCGGGCAGTGGGACGACACACTGCTCGGGCTGCTGCGCATCCCCCGCGCCTGCCTGCCGCGTGTCGTGGCCTCGGCTTCCGGCGCGGACGGCCACGTGCGGGTGCGGCTGGGGGATGCGCGCATCCCCCTGGCCGGGATCGCCGGTGACCAGCAGGCCGCGCTGTTCGGGCAGGCGTGTTTCAAACCCGGCATGGCCAAGAACACCTATGGCACCGGCTGCTTCCTGCTGCTGGCCACGGGGGACAGGGCGCAACCCTCGCGGCATCGGCTGCTCACCACTCCTGTGTGCCGGCTCGCTGGCGGACCCCAGCACTACGCGCTTGAAGGCAGTGTCTTCACCGCCGGCGCGGTGGTGCAGTGGCTGCGCGACGCTGTCGGGTTCATCCCCGACTCGGGTGCGGTGGAGACCCTGGCTGCAAGCGTGCCAGACAGCGGCGGGGTGTGCTTCGTCCCGGCCTTCACCGGCCTGGGCGCCCCGCACTGGGACCCGCAGGCCCGGGGCCTTATCACCGGACTGAGCCAGGGAACAGCGGCGGCGCATATCGCCCGCGCCGCGCTCGAAGCCATCGCCTTCCAGAGCACCGAGCTGCTTGGCGCCATGCAGGCCGACGCCGGACGGCCGCTGCGGGAGCTGCGCGTGGACGGCGGCGCCAGCCGCAACAACCTGCTGATGCAGTTCCAGGCCGATCTGCTGCAGGCCCCCGTGGCACGCCCCCGGATCACCGAGACCACCGCGCTGGGCGCGGCGTACCTTGCAGGCCTTGCCACGGGGTTCTGGGCTTCGCAGGAGGAACTGGCGTCACTGTGGCAGGTGGAGCGCGTATTTGAACCGCGCATGCGCGCGGACGAGGCCGCGGAACACATGGCCCGCTGGGCGCACGCGGTGGACTTGGCCCGCAGCGGCTGATCCCGCCCCCGGACCTGCGCCATACCGCCGCGACCGCCATTCGCGGTACGCTTGCCACCATGAGCACCCTGCCTACTTTCTATATCCCGCACGGAGGCGGCCCCTGCTTTTTCATGGAACCCGTGCAGTGCACGCACGGCTGGCCCTGCCAGCCCGGGCACTGCCTGCAGCGGCCCTATGCACAGCCCTGGACCGGGCTTGCCGCCCATCTCAGGGGACTTGCCGCAGCCCTGCCGCAGGCACCCCGTGCCGTGCTGGTGGTCTCCGGCCATTGGGAGGCGCACCCGGTGGCCGTGAACACGCAGGAACACCCGCCGCTGCTGTTTGATTACTACGGCTTTCCCCCGCACACCTACCAGCTGAAATACCCGGCGCCGGGTGATCCACGGCTGGCGCAGGAAATCAGGGATATCCTGGGAGCTGCCGGCATCGATACCGCCGGCGAAGGACGGCGGGGCCTGGATCACGGGGTGTTCGTGCCCTTCCTGCTGGCCTGGCCCGAGGCGCGCATGCCGCTGGTGCAGATGTCACTGAAGGCGGGACTGTCGGCCGCGGAGCACCTGCGGCTGGGCGCTGCACTCGCGCCGCTGCGGGAACGCGGCGTGCTGATCGTCGGCAGCGGCATGAGCTTCCACAACCTGCGGGTGCGCTCCGCATCCAACGGTCCGATCATGGAGTCCGCGGTCTTCGACGCCGCACTGGAGCACGTGGTGTGCGCCCGGGACCCCGCGGAGCGCAATGCCGGCCTGGCGCGCTGGGACAGCCTGCCTGCTGCGCGCTTCTCGCATCCGCGCGAAGAACACCTGCTGCCACTCATGGTGGCCGCGGGCGCAGCCGGCCAGGACCTTGGCACCCGGGTCTTCAATGGCCTGATGATGGGCTGGACGATCTCGGGTTTCCGCTTCGGCTGACGCCGGCCATCCAGGCGCATCACAAGCCGGGATCCCGGCTGCCCGGCCCGGCCAGGGGCGAGCATGAGCGCCGGCCGGCCGCTGTGATGAAAATCGCATTTGGAACAGTTCCGGTCGGTGCCCTTGCGATATCTTTACACTCGCCGACGGAAACTTTTTGAACTGATCGGCATTCCGGCAGTGCGATCGCGGGGCATGATCCTCATGGAGAACCTAGGGTTGTGGCTTCGGCGCATGACGTCAATTTAAATTACGCTGTCGGGGCACCGATGCTATGGTCGGGCGCACAGGCACGCGATTCAGGCCTTTTCCTGATGCCGCGTGGGTACGGTGCTCCGCTACTCTTGCAATTTCAGGTAACGGCAGTCACGGGGTCGCAAATTGCAGACACGCCAGCTGAGTGAATCGATGGAGTTTGAACGGCCGGTGCTCCGGGCCGGGGAGGCTCCTGCAACCGGCAGCCTCAAGCGCGTCGTGGACGTGGTGGGCGCCACCGTGCTCGCCGTGGTCTCGCTGCCCATCACCCTGCCCATCACCCTGGCGCTGTGCCTGGAGGGCGGCCCGCGGCACTTGCTGCGCGCCTGCCGTAGCGGCGGCCTGCGTCGCCAGGTGCTGTTCGGCCATGCCCGCATCGGCTGCGACGGCGCCGAGTTCCAATGCCTGAAGTTCCGCAGCATGCGCCCGATGTCCGAGGAGGACTTCCGCAGGTACCTGGAAAGCCACCCCGAGGCCCAGGCGGAGTGGCTGCGCGACCACAAGCTCAAGAACGACCCGCGCGTCACGCGCGTCGGCCGCTTCCTGCGCCGTACCAGCCTGGATGAACTGCCGCAGCTATGGAACATCCTGCGTGGCGACATGAGCCTCGTCGGCCCGCGGCCCATCATCCACGAGGAACTCATCCGCTACGGCCGCTACATCACGCGCTACAAATCGGTGCGTCCGGGGCTCACCGGCCTGTGGCAGGTAACGGGCCGCAACGACTCCGACTACCAGCGCAGGGTGCGCCTGGACGCTTACTACATCCGCCGCCAGAACCTGTTCTTTGACTTCTACATCCTGCTGCGCACGGCCAACGCGGTGCTGAAGGGCTCCGGCGCTTACTGAGGACCCGGCCCCTGCCACCCGGGCTGTAACCTGCAACCTACCGCAACGGTGTAGCCCGCAGGTATCATGCGTGGATGCTCAACCCAGGCACACGCATCCGCACTCTCGCGGCTGCACTCCTCATCCTGTCAAGCCCGCTGCTCCAGGCGGCCCCCTGGGCCGAGACCGGCGATTCCGCCCTGCGCTCGGACATCGAAACCCTGGCCAACGCAGGCGTGATCAACGACCTGACCATGCAGTGGCCGCTGCCGTGGGATCGCATCCTCAGCCGCCTGTCCAGCGACACCGCGCTGGCCGGCCAGCCCGCCTGGGTCCAGGACGCCGCCCAGCGCCTGGAGGTGCGCGCCAAGCAGGAACTGTCCCCCGACACCGTCAACGTATCCGGCTGGGCCGACGCCACCAATGCACCGGACATCGTACGCGGCTTTGACGCCCTGGGCCGGCAGAACGTCCAGGGCCAGGCGGGCTACGAGTGGAACGGCGACGCCACCACCGTGCACCTGAACGTCGGTGCGCAGTCGCATGATCGCCTGGACAACCAGACCCTCATGATGGACGGCACTTACATCGCCCACCAGTTTGGCGACACCTCGGTTTACGCCGGCTGGCTGACCCACTGGTGGGGCCCGGGCTGGATCTCGGCGCTGTCCGAGTCCACCAACGCCCGCCCCATCCCGCAGATCGGCATCAGCCGTCTGGGCACCGATCCGTTTCAAACCCAGTGGCTGCACTGGCTGGGACCCTGGCAGGCCGAGTTCTTCGTCGGCCTGCTCGACGGCCCGCGCCTGGCCCACGACACCATCCTCAACGGCCTGAGCATGAGCTTCAATCCCCTGCCCGGTTTCCAGTGGGGCTTCGAGCGCATGGACGAGGCCTGCGGCAGCGGCCATCCCTGCGACCTGCCGCAAAGCTGGTTCAAACCGCAGAACAACCCCGCCCACCCGAGCACGACCAACGACGAACTCGACCTCGACTTCAAATACAACCACGACATCGGCGATGTCACGTTCTCGGCCTACATGCAGCTGATGAACGAGGACTCGAATCCGTTCTGGCACTCGGGCACCAGCCACCTGTTCGGCCTCACCGCCTGGGCCCCGGTCGGCGGCACCCGCGTGCGCTTCACGGCCGAGTTCACCGATAGCGTGGCCACGGCCAACATGTTCAGCTTCGGCGACTACGCGTACGGCTTTGCATACAACGACTACAAGTACATCGACGGCATGCGCTACCGGGGACTCGCCACCGGCTTCAGCCTGGACAGCAATTCCAAGCTCCTGACCCTGCAGGCGGCCTGGACCGCCTGGTACGACGTCAACTGGACGCTGAGCTACCACCACGCCATGGTGGGCGACATGGTCGCGGTGGCGCCTGTCGGCGGCGGGTACGTCTACTCCACGATCAACCCGCTGACCACCGCCCCGGTAAGCATGAACATCGGCGAGGCCCGCGCCAGCTTCCCGCTGGGCAGGAGCTTCACAGTCGATGCGTCCGTGCGCTACCAGACCGACCAGCTGCGCCCGGCGCACGGCGGCGAGGCCGCGGTGGAAACCCGCGTTGCGTACCACCTGCAGAACTAGCCCCCTGGCTGTTTGTGACAGACTTTGAAACCGGCAGGCATTTCCCATATTGTGCCTGTGCCGGTATCGTGCGCCGGTCCGTACGCGTCCGTAGCTCAGCTGGATAGAGCATCAGGCTTCGAACCTGAGGGTCGGCGGTTCGACTCCGTCCGGGCGCACCATTACGGCCATGCGGGCCTGTAGGATAAGATGGCCGCCCGGACCCGGGGTCCGGACACAGGCTCACTTTCCTCTGGGGGATTTGCGATGAAGATTCTGTCCACCGTTCTGGCGCTCGGCGCCCTGGCCGCTGCCAGCACCACCTGGGCCGGCGGCTGCACCTACCCGAAGGCCCCCGACCAGATGCCCGACGGCAACACAGCCTCGAAGGAGGAAATGCTCGCGGGGCAGAAGGTCATGCGCGCCTATGAGGACCAGATCAAGGGCTACACTGACTGCCTGAAAGCCGACCATGACGCGCAGGTGAGCAAGATCGATCCCAAGCTCGACCCTGCCAAGCAGGCCGCACAGAAGGCGGACCTCGACAAGGTGTGGCAGCAGAAGAACGATGCCGCGGTGGATGAAGGACAGACCGTGGCAGACCGTTTCAACGCCCAGATCCGCGCCTACAACGCCAAGAAGAAGAGCTGAGGACACCCGGATGAGGCGTGAATGCCCGCTGGCGGCATTCACGCCCTCCGCAAGGCCATACGGCCCGTTCGCATGATCAATCCAGCACAGGCCGAGCAGCTGATCCGGCAGCATGTCCCTGCACTGCCGGTGGAGTCCCTGCCGCTGGCGCAGTGCGCGGGCTCCATCCTGCGCGAGGGCATCCACGCCGAACGCGATCATCCTCCCTTTGATCGCGTCGCCATGGACGGCATTGCTCTCGACAGCGCCAGTGTGCGCCAGGGCTGCCGCAGCTTCACGATCAGGGGCACCCAGGCCGCAGGCGCAGCACCGCTGCAACTCGAAAGCGGCGCGGGCTGCCTGGAGGCCATGACCGGGGCCGTGCTGCCCGGCGGCTGTGACGCCGTCGTGCCGGTGGAACAGATCACCGTCGCGGACGGCACCGCCATCCTCAATGAAGGACTTACGGTTGAGGCCTGGCAGAATGTCCACCGCCGTGCGAGCGATGCGCACCAGGGGACGCTGCTGCTCAAACCGGGTACCCGGATGAATGCGCCGGAAGTGGCCATCGCCGCGGGTGCGGGCTTCGCCCGCGTGCGGGTCAGTGTCCAGCCCATGGTGCTGGTGGTTTCCACCGGCAACGAACTGGTGGAACCCGGCCTGCCGATCCTGCCGCACCAGGTGCGTCGCTCGAACGCCTACGGGGTGGCCGCGGGCCTGCGGCGCCAGGGCTTCACCCGCGTGGCGGACGACCACCTGCTCGATGATGCCGGGCAGATGCTCGCTCGGCTGCGGCGGCACCTGGCCACGCACGACGTGCTCATCCTCAGCGGTGGCGTGTCCATGGGCAAGTTCGACCTGGTGCCGCGCACTCTGTCGGAACTGGGCGTGCGCGAAGTGTTCCACAAAGTGGAGCAGCGGCCCGGCAAGCCGTTGTGGTTCGGCATCACCGATGCCGGCAAAGTCGTGTTCGGGCTGCCGGGCAACCCGGTGGCCACGCTGGTGTGCCTGAGCCGGTACGTCATCCCGGCGTTGAACGCCGCCATGGGCGAGCCCGCCGTTGAAAACCGCAGCATCGCCCTCAAAGAACCCGTGAGCGTATCGAGCCGGATGACCCAGTTCATGCCCGTGCGCGTGGAAACCGATGCCGATGGCCGCCCCTGGGCGGTACCGCGCCCGACCAACGGCTCCGGAGACTTCGCCTCCCTTGCGGGCACCGGGGGTTTTGTGGAACTGCCTCCGGGACCCGGCACCTGGCCGGCAGGTTTCATCGCTCCGCTGTACTGCTGGTAGGACCCAAGACGCATGGCAGAGCCTCGTGAAACCCTCGTCGCGCTGAATGCACCCCGGCCACGGGACCGGCTGGAACGGCCGCTGCGCGACCTGCGCATCTCGGTCATGGACCGCTGCAACTTCCGCTGCCCGTACTGCATGCCACGCGAGCAGTACCACGATGCCTACCGCTTCCTCAAATCCTCGCAGCGGCTGTCGTTCGAGGAAATCCTGCGCCTGACACGCCTGTTCGTGCGCCACGGCGTGCGCAAGCTGCGCCTGACGGGTGGCGAGCCGCTGCTGCGCGCCAATCTGGAGGAACTGGTGGGTGACCTGACCAGCATCCCGGGCGTGGAGGACGTGGCGCTCACCACCAACGGCGTGCTGCTGGCACAGCATGCGGCGGCGCTCAAGGCTGCGGGACTGAGCCGCGTCACGGTGAGCCTCGACAGCCTGGATCCTGTGGTCTTCGCCCGTATGTCCGGCGGTTTCGGTGGCGTGGATGAGGTTCTCAAGGGCATCGACGCGGCGCTGCGCGCCGGCCTCGCCCCGGTCAAGGTCAACGCCGTGATCCAGCGCGGGGTCAATGATCACACTGCGCTCGATCTCGTGGAGCGCTTCCGCGGCAGCAACGTCATCGTGCGTTTCATCGAATACATGGATGTGGGCAACCGCAACCACTGGCAGGCCGACCGCGTCGTGCCATCGCGCGAGCTGGTGGAGCACATCGGCAGGCGCTGGCCGCTGGCGCCGCTGGACAGCAACTACCGCGGCGAGGTGGCCCGGCGCTATGGTTTCAGCGACGGCCAGGGCGAGGTCGGCTTCATCTCCTCCGTCACCCAGCCGTTCTGCGGCGACTGCTCGCGCGCGCGGCTGTCCTCGGACGGAGCCTTGTACACCTGCCTGTTCGCCAATCACGGCACGAGCCTGCGCGACCCCCTGCGGGCCGGCGCCAGCGACGAGGAACTTGCAGCCCTGATCCA
>DAIDKA010000320.1 GCA_027451085.1 Gammaproteobacteria bacterium | reverse complement strand
ATGCTGCCGGCCGTCCTGCTCATGATGACCGCGTTCACGCGCATCATCATCGTGCTGGGACTGCTGCGGCAGGCCCTCGGCGCCGGCAACACCCCGCCCAACCAGGTGCTGGTGGGCCTCGCGCTGTTCCTTACGCTGTTCGTCATGACACCCGTCATCGACAGGATCAACGACACCGCGGTCAACCCCTACATGGCCGGGACGATGGACTCGGTGACCGCGATGCAGACCGCGCTGGTGCCGCTCAAGTCCTTCATGCTGCACCAGACCCGCGAGGCCGACATCGCGACCTTCGTGCGCATCGGCGGCGGCAAGGGCTATGCCACGCCCGAGGACGTGCCGCTGTCCGTGCTCGTGCCATCCTTCGTCACCAGCGAACTGAAGACCAGCTTCATCATCGGCTTCCTGATCTTCATCCCGTTCGTGATCATCGACATGGTGGTCGCCAGCGTGCTGATGTCCATGGGCATGATGATGGTTTCGCCGGTGCTGATCTCCCTGCCCTTCAAACTGATGCTGTTCGTGCTGGTGGACGGCTGGACACTGATCATGGGCACGCTGGCCTCGAGTTTCTACACATGACCCCGGAAATGGTGATGAGCGTCGCCGAACGCGCGCTGGTGATCACCCTGGTGCTGGCAGCCCCGGTGCTGCTGACGTCGCTCGTCACGGGGCTGGTGATCGGCGCGTTCCAGGCCGCCACGCAGATCAATGAAGCCACGCTGTCCTTCATCCCCAAGCTCGCGGCGATCACCACGGTGCTCGTGGTGACCGGGCCCTGGATGCTGAAGGTGCTCGTCAGCTACACGCACGAGCTTTTTGACAGCATCCCGCGCCTCATCGGCTGACGGCACGCACCATGCTGCACCTCACCACGGCACAGATCGACGCCTGGATCGCGCAGATGATCTGGCCGTTCGTGCGCATCGGCTCCTGCCTGATGGTCGCGCCGGCGTTCTCGGTCTCGCAGGTGCCGGTGCGCATACGCCTGGTGCTGGCGCTGGCCATCACCGGCGTGGTGGCGCCACAGGTGCAGGTGCCCGTCGGCATCCCGCTGGTCTCGGCCGGCAGCTTCATGATCACCTTCCAGCAGGTGGTGATCGGCGTCATCCTGGGTCTGTGCCTGCAGCTGGTGTTCGACGCGGTGAACTTCGCCGGCCAGCTGATCGCCAACACCATGGGCCTGTCCTACGCCATGACCATCGATCCTGTGCGCGGCGTCGACACCCCCGCGGTGGGCCAGATCTACAGCATTTTCGTGCTGCTGGTGTTCTTTGCGCTCAACGGCCATCTGCGCGTGATCGAAGTGCTGGCAGACAGCTTCCGCACCCTGCCCCTGGGTGCCGCGGGCCTCGGCCGCGAGTGCCTGTGGCAGGCCGTCATCTGGGGCGGGAACCTGTTCAGCGGCGCGGTGCTGATCGCGCTGCCGGCCATGACCGCGCTGCTGATCGTGCAGCTGGCCATGGGCACGATCAGCCGCACGGCCCCGGCGCTGAACCTCATGGCCGTGGGCTTCCCGGTGACCGTGACCTTCGGGCTCGTGGTGCTGGTGGCCGCGGTGCCCACGCTGGGCGGAGCCTTCGAGCGGCTCCTGGATGATGGGTTCTCGGTCTTGCGCGTGATGCTGCGGGGCGGGGTCTGACATGGCAGAGGGCGAAAACGGCCAGGACCGCACCGAGTTACCCAGTCAGAAACGGCTGGACGAAGCCCGCAAGCAAGGCAACGTGCCACGCTCGCGTGACCTCAGCACCGCCGCCATGATGCTGGTGGCCGGCATCACGCTGCAGTTCATGGGGCAGGGGCTGGCAGACAGGTTCGGCCACCTGATGCGCGCCGGGCTGACGCTGTCGCGCGCGCAGACGATGGACGAAAGCCGCATGCTGCCGCAGGTGCTGGCGCTGGGCGCCGAGGGCCTCAGGGCCTGCGCGCCCATTCTTGCGGTGACAGCGCTGGCGGCGCTGCTGTCTCCGCTGGCCATCGGCGGCTGGAACCTGAGCTTCGAGGCGCTGGCGCCCGACGTCAGCCGCCTGAATCCGCTGAACGGAATCCAGAACATGTTCTCCGCGCGCGGCGCCACCGAACTGCTCAAGTCCTTTCTCAAATTCCTGGTGGTCGCGGTGGTCGCCGTGCTTTACATGCATTCCCGCGCCGCCGAGATGCTGTACCTGGGCAACGAGCCGGTCCGGCCCGCCATCGCCCATGCCATGAGCCTTGCGGGCTCCGCCTTGATGCAGCTGGCCGGTGCGCTGGTGCTGATCGCCGCCGTCGACGTGCCGTGGCAGCTGCACCAGCACACCCAGAAGCTGAAAATGACGCGCCAGGAAGTGCGCGACGAGCACAAGGACAGCGACGGCTCGCCCGAGGTCAAGCGCAGGATCCGGCGCATGCAGCAGGAATTCGCGCGCCGCCGCATGATGCAGCAGGTGCCGAAGGCCGATGTGGTGGTCGTCAACCCGACCCATTACGCCGTCGCGCTGCGCTACGACGAGCAGCGCATGCGCGCGCCCATGGTCATCGCCAAGGGCGTGGACGAGGTCGCCGCCAGAATCCGTGAGGTGGCCGCCGAGCACGCGGTGCCGATCCTCGAGGCACCACCGCTCGCGCGCACGCTGTTCCGGGTGGTCGACCTGGAGGCCGAGGTGCCTGCCTCGCTGTACCAGGCCGTCGCCCAGGTCCTGACCTGGGTGTACCAGCTGCGCATGGCCCGCGGCGCAGGCCACAGGGCGCCGTCCCCGCCGTCCATCGATCCCGCCATTGAAGAGACCCAGCACTGATCATGGCCAACGACAACACTCTCAAGGGAATCGGCGTCGGGGATCTGATGCGCATGGGGCTGGGGGTGCCCGCGGGGGTGCTCGCGGTGCTGTCCATGGTGGTGCTGCCGCTGCCGCCGTTTGCGCTCGACGTGCTGTTCACTTTCAACATCGCCCTGTCGATCGTCATCGTCATGGTCGTGTTCACCATCAGCCGCCCGATCGAGTTCGGCGTGTTCCCGACCGTGATGCTGCTGGCGACCTTGATGCGCCTGGCGCTGAACGTGGCCTCCACCCGCGTGGTGCTGCTGCATGGCCACATGGGGCCGGGCGCCGCCGGTCACGTGATCGAATCCTTCGGCCAGTTCGTCATCGGCGGCAACTTCGCGGTCGGCGTGGTGGTGTTCATCATCCTCACGGTCATCAACTTCGTGGTGGTGACCAAGGGTTCTGGCCGTATTTCCGAGGTGAGCGCGCGATTCACCCTCGACGCCATGCCCGGCAAGCAGATGGCCATCGACGCCGACCTCAACTCCGGGCTGATCAACCAGGAGGAAGCCCGCCACCGCCGCGCCGAAGTGCGCGCCGAGGCGGACTTCTACGGCTCCATGGACGGCGCAAGCAAGTTCGTGCGCGGTGATGCCGTCGCCGGCATCATGATCCTGCTGATCAACATCATCGGCGGCCTCGGCATCGGCATCCTCGGCCACGGGCTGGCCTTCACCGACGCGCTGCACACCTACACCCTGCTGACCATCGGCTACGGCCTGGTGACGCAGATCCCCGCGCTGCTGCTGTCCACCGCAGTGGCCATCATCGTCACGCGGGTGTCCGGCAAGCAGGACATGGGCGGTGAAATCACCCGGCAGCTGGCCGGCAGCCCCAAGGCCCTGGGTGTCGCCGCCGGACTCATGGGTGTGATCGGCATCGTTCCGGGCATGCCCAACATCGCCTTCCTTGGAATGGCGGGGATCGCAGGCAGCGCCGCCTGGCTGATCCGCAAGAAGCTGGCGGCGGCGGCGGCGGCTCCCCCGCCCCCGCCGCCCCCGCCGCCATCTCCAGACAGCAAGGAACTGTCGTGGGACGACGTGCGCCCGGTGGACCTGCTCGGACTGGAAGTCGGCTACCGCCTGGTGTCGATGGTCACCAAGGTCCCCGGCGTGACCCCACAGGGTGGCGATCTGCTTGGCCGCATCCGCGGCGTGCGTCGCAAGGTGTCGCAGGAACTGGGCTTCCTGGTGCCCCCGGTGCACATCCGCGACAACCTGGACCTCGCCCCCAACGGCTACCGCATCAACCTGGGCGGCGTGCCCATCGGCGACGGGACCATCTATCCCGAACGCGAACTCGCCATCAACCCGGGCCGCGTGTACGGCGAGATCAGGGGCGTGGCTACGCGCGACCCGGCCTTCGGCATGGAGGCCGTGTGGATCGAGCCTTCGGATCACGACCAGGCGCAGGCGCTGGGCTACACGGTGGTGGACGCCAGCACGGTGATCGCCACCCACCTGAGCCAGATCATCAACACCCACGCCAATGAACTGCTGGGCCACGAGGAGGCGCAGCAGCTGCTGAACGTGGTGGCCAGGAGCGCCCCGAAGCTGGTCGAGGACCTGGTGCCCAAGACACTGCCTCTGTCCTGCGTGGTGCGCGTGCTGCAGTCGCTGCTGGGGGAACGCGTGCCGATCCGCAACATGCGCGCCATCGTCGAGGCCCTGGCCGAGAACGCACCGCGCTCACAGGACCCGGAACAGCTGACCTCGGCGGTGCGCATCGCTATCGGACGCCAGATCGTCCAGGACATCACCGGCAGCGGCGCGGAGCTTCCGGTCATGACACTGGACCCTGACCTGGAGAAGCTGCTGCAGAACTCCCTCGGCGGAAACAGCGGCAGCCCCGCCCTGGAGCCCGGCCTGGCAGAGAAATTGCAGAACAAACTGGCCGAGGGCGCGCAGCGTCAAGAACTTGCCGGTGAACCGGCGGTGCTGCTGGTGCCACCGGCACTGCGTCACACTCTGGCCCGGTTCATCCGCGCCAGCGTGCCCAGCATGCACGTTCTCGCCTGGAGCGAGATCCCGGACAACAGGAAGGTCCGCCTGGTTTCGGCGGTAAGTCGATAGCAACGGCGGACGGCTGACGGAGGCTTTGAGATGAAGATCACGCGATACACGGCGCCCGACATGCGCCAGGCCATGCGCCTGGTGCGCGAACAGCTCGGCCCGGATGCGGTGATCCTGTCCAACAAGCGCACCGCGCATGGCGTGGAGATCACTGCGGCCATGGATTTCGACGCCGAGGCCGTGGTTGCACAGGCTGACGCAAGCAACGCAGCACCGGCCGCGGAGGCAGCCATGCACTTTTCTGCTGCGACCCCCGACTCCTGGGCTGGCTCGCTGGCCGGCCTGACGGCGGCCCCGGCGCCGATGGCGCCTCCCGCGCAGGCGGCCATCCCGGTGCTGGCCGCCGCCCCCGCGGTGGACAACAGCGTGATGGAGAGCGAGCTCAAGAGCCTGCGTCGCATGCTTGAAACACAACTGGCCACGCTTGCCTGGAAGGACCTGGAGCAGCGCGCGCCGGTGCACACCGAGATGCTGCGCGAGCTGACGCAGATGGGGCTGGATCCTGAGTTCGCCACCGCGGTGGCCGGGCAGATCCCGCCGCACACCGACCTGCTGCAGGCCCGCCGCCTGAGCATCGCCGCGCTCGCGCAGCGTATTGCCGTGACCGGGGACAACTGGCTGGACAACGGCGGCCGCATCGCCCTGGTGGGCCCCACCGGCGTTGGCAAGAGCACCACTGTCGCCAAGCTCGCCGTGCGCTGGGCCCTGCGCCATGGCAACCGCGACCTCGCCCTGGTCGGCGCCGATACCGCGCGGCTGGGCGCGCAGGAGCAGATCCGTTCACTGGGCCAGCTGCTGGGCGTACCTGTCTACACCCCGGAGAGCATCGCGGAGCTGCCGGCGCTGCTCGGCCGCCTGGAACGCTTCCGCTGCGTGCTGGTGGACACCGCGGGACAAAGCCAGCGCGATGCAGTGCTGGCGGAGCGCCTGACCGGCATCGCCGGCAGCCATCCCCGGCTTGCCACCACGCTGGTGCTGTCCGCCAGCACCCAGGCCGGCGCCATCGCCGAGACGGTGCGCCGTTTCACTCCGGCCCGGCCCGCAAGCGTGGTGCTTACCAAGCTCGACGAGGCCGTGAGCCTCGGCGGCCTGCTGTCGGTGCTGATGCGCGCCAGGCTGCCCGTGGCCTATGTCAGCGAAGGGCAGCGGGTGCCCGAGGACCTGCGCCCCGCCCGTTCGCTCGAACTGGTATCCAGTGCCGTCACCCTGGCCCACCTGGCCGGCGCCACCGCCGATGAAGATCTGCTGAAGAGACGTTTTGGAGATATCGCCCATGCATTCGCGTCGTGACCAACGGCTCCTGGACCGCGCCACGCTCGACAACCTGGCTCGTCCGGTCCAGGTGATCGCCGTCACCGGCGGCAAGGGCGGCGTCGGCAAGACCAGCATCTCGGTCAACCTCGCCGCGGCCATGGCCGGCGCCGGCAAACGCGTGGTGCTGCTCGATGGCGACCTCGGGCTCGCCAACGTGGACGTGTTCCTGGGACTATCGCCGCGCTACACGCTGGCGCACGTGCTGTCCGGCGAACGCACCCTGGAGGAGGTCATCATGACGGCCCCGCAGGGGTTTCAGATAGTCCCGGCCGCCTCCGGCATCGCCGACCTGGCCAATCTCGACGCCCGCGCCCACCTGGGGCTGGTGCAGGCCTTCAGCCAGCTCACCACCCTGGTGGACGTCATGATCGTGGACACCGCCGCCGGCATCGGCCACGGTGTGACCCAGTTCTCGCAGGCGGCGCAGCAGGTCATCGTCGCCATCTGCGACGACCCCGCCTCCCTGACCGACGCCTATGCGCTGGTCAAGGTCCTGAGTCGCAATCACGGCGTGAACCGCTTCCGCATCGTCACCAACATGATCCGCGGCGCCGGCGGCGGCGCGGAACTTTTCCAGCGCTTCGAACGCGTCACGACACGCTTCCTGGATGTGATCCTAGACTTCGCCGGGGAGATCCCTGAGGACGAGTATCTGCGCCATGCGATTCGCGCCCAGCGCCCGGTCACGGAGGCCTATCCGGGGAGCCCGGCCGCCCAGGCGTTCAAGAAACTCGCCGGCCGTGCCGATACATGGCCGGTACCGGCAGGTCCGCGCGGCAACCTGGAATTCTTCGTGGAGCGACTGGTGCGGCGCCCGCAGGTGAGGCTGGAGGCCGTGCAATGAGCCCGGTCGGCGCCTACCGGGCGCATCGACAGCCTGGTGACGCTGACCAATTGGTGACGCGCCACGCAGAGCTGGTGAAGCGCATTGCTTACCATATGGCTGGCAGGCTGCCGCCTTCCGTGGAGGTCGGCGACCTGATCCAGGCCGGCATGCTCGGCCTGCTGGAGGCGGCGGCGAACTATACGGCGAACCGCGGTGCCAGCTTCGAGACCTTCGCCGGCATCCGCATCCGCGGGGCGATGATCGATGCGCTGCGCAAGCTGGACTGGGCGCCGCGTTCCGTGCACCGCAAGGCGCGCGCCGTGGCGTCAGCGATCCGTGAGGTCGAGCACGAGACCGGACGCGACGCCCGCGACACGGAAGTCGCGCAGCGCATGGGCTGCCCGCTCGAGGAGTACTACTCCATCGTGCAGGACGCCGCCAGCTGCAGGCTCTCGAGCCTCAGCGACGTGACGACGGAGGCGGAGTCGGAGCCGGCCACGGACGCCGATCCGTTCCGTGAAACGGTGTCGGAGGGATTTCGCAGCGCGCTGGCGCAGGCCATCGAGACGCTGCCTGAGCGGGAGAAGCTCGTGATGTCGCTGTACTACAGCGACGAGCTGAACCTGAAGGAAATTGGCGCGGTTCTGAAAGTTACAGAGTCGCGTGTGTGCCAGCTGCATGGCCAGGCCCTGTCGAGACTGCGGGCCCGGCTGACGGACTGGAATGACTTGAAGCGCGGCGACGCCGGGCACTGACCGATAGGATTCGCAAGGAGATCTGGGCCGTGAGCAAAGAAATGAAATTCCTGGTGGTTGATGACTTCTCGACCATGCGCCGGATCATAAAAAACCTGCTCAATGATCTGGGCTACCAGAACGTCGCGGAAGCGGACGACGGCAAGAACGCGCTGCCCATCCTGCAGGCGGGCGGAATCGACTTCCTGATCACCGACTGGAACATGCCCGGCATGGCGGGCCTCGACCTGCTGAAGGCCGTGCGCGCCGACGCCAGGCTGGCCAAGCTGCCGGTGCTGATGCTGACGGCCGAGGCCAAGCGCGAGCAGATCGTCGAAGCCGCGGCCGCCGGGGTCAACGGCTACGTGATCAAGCCCTTCACCGCCGAGACGCTGAAGGAAAAGCTCCAGAAAATCCTCGGCGCCACGGCGTGAGGGTGCCGTCGTGTCTCCCCCTTTGTTGAAACTCAAGTACGGTGCCCGCGTCCGCGCCCTGGCCGAAGCGCTGGAGCGCGACGAGCGCGAGACCTTCGAGACCGTGCTCGATGACATCCTGCAGAGCCACAAGCCGCAGGTGGTGAGCCAGCTGTCGGATCTCACCTGCAACCTGCAGCTGGCGCTCGACCGCTTCCGGCTCGACTCACGCCTGAGTGATCTCGCCGAGAAGGACATCCCCGACGCCCGGCAGCGCCTGGCACATGTGCTCAAGATGACCGACGAGGCGGCGCACAAGACCCTCGACCTCGTGGAACAGTCGGCACAGCCCGCCGATCGCACCGCGAGATCCGCCGTCGCGCTCGGGCAGACCTGGAGCCAGTTCCGCACCAACCGCATCGGCGTGGGCGAGTTCTGTACCCTGCTGGAGCAGCTCGACGCCTTCCTGCCGCAGGTGCGCCAGGATGCCGAGCTGATCCAGCGCAACCTCACGGAAGTCCTGCTGACACAGGGCTACCAGGACCTCACCGGGCAGATCATCCGCAGCGTCATGATGCTGGTGGAGGAGCTGGAGACCATCCTGGCGAACCTGCCCCAGGACCTGAGGCACGATTCCAACGCCGGTTTCGAGCCCTCCGAGCCGGGCAACACCAACGGCTTCGGGCCCGCGGTGCCGGGTATCTGCGGCGGCGACGTGGCCGCGGGCCAGCAGGACGTCGACGCCCTGCTCTCGGGCCTGGGGTTCTAGGCCGGACCGGCCGCACTCGGTCTGCAAAGGAGCGCATACGGACATTCTGAGCCTCATCGGCTTGGTGCTGGCGGGCTGTGCGATCCTCGTGGGCGCCGTGCTCAAGGGCGCCGGCCTGAACGCGCTCATTTCGTCCGCGGCGTTCATGATCGTCATCGTGGGCACGGTGGGCGCCATCTGCGTGCAGACCCCGCTGCGCATCATGAAGCGCGCGCTGAGCATCCTGCCGTGGGTGCTGAAGCCCCCCCTGCTGCATTCGGAGACCGTGATCCGCAAAATGATCGAATGGAGCAACGTGGCCCGCAAGCAGGGCCTGCTGGCGCTCGAGCCCATGATCACGCGCGAAAAGGACGAATTCACGCGCAAGGCCCTGCAGCTGGTCGTCGACGGCAGCGAGCCGGACACCATCCGCGGCATCATGGAGGTGGAGCTGGAGACCCGGGAACGCACCGACTACATGGGCGCGCGCGTATTCGAGGGCATGGGAGTGTATTCGCCCACTCTGGGGATCATCGGCGCCGTGCTGGGCCTGATGGCCGTGCTGCAGAACCTCGCGGATCCTTCCAAGCTGGGCCATGGCATCGCCGCCGCCTTCACCGCCACGATCTACGGCATCGCGCTGGCGAACCTGTGCTTCCTGCCCATCGCCGCCAAACTCAAGACGATCGTCCAGGCGCAGACCCAGTTCCGCGAAATGATCATCGAGGGAATGCTGTCCATCGCCCAGGGCGAGAACCCGCGCTCCATCGAATCCAAGCTCCAGGGCTTCATACAGCATTAACGCCATGGCCAACCGCAAGCGCCGCCACGTGCGGGAAGAACACCCCAACCACGAAGCCTGGGTCATCCCCTACGCTGACCTGCTGACATTGCTGCTGGCCCTGTTCGTGGTGCTGTATGCCATCTCCTCGCTCAACGAGGGCAAGTACCGTGTGCTCTCCAATGCGCTGTTCGCTGAGTTCCGCGGCGCGCCGCGCGCCATGGAGCCGGTGCAGGTGGGCGATGGCGAACCCGGCGACGCCGAGGACCAGGACGTGGCGCGCGATGCTTCCATGATCAACGGTCACCCACCCTCCATGATCACACCGATCTCGAATCATCCCCGGACCAGGGTGCGCGACGGGCAGCAGCAGCCCACGATAGCGCAGGAGCCGACCCAGGCCCAGCGCGTGCTGATGAACATCGCCGATGATGTCACCCGCGCCATGAGCGACCTCATCAAGGCCAAGGTCGTCACGGTGCGCCGGCATGCCAATTTCATCGAAGTCGAACTGCGCACCGACATCCTGTACCCCAGCGGCAGCGCGACCCTGTCCCGCGACGCGGTGGGCGTCATCCAGCGCCTGGCGCAGCCGCTGACGCGCTTTCCCAACCCCATCCGCGTCGAGGGCCACACCGACGACCGTCCGATCAGCCGGGCCGCCTTCCCCTCCAACTGGGAACTGTCCTCGGCCCGCGCTGCATCCGTCGTGCACCTGCTGGCCAGCAGCGGCGTCGATCCCGCGCGCATGTCCGTGGTGGGTCGTGCCCAGTATTCGCCCATCCAGCCCAACACCACGCCGGAGGGCCGCAATGCCAACCGCCGCGTGACGATCGTCATCCTCTCCACGGACGGTTCGGTGCCGACCGCTTCCGAGGCCGACAACGGCTCCGCGACGCCTGCCACCACCGCGGCGCTCGCGCCGACGGGTGGCACGCTTCCTGCACCCTGACTCTCAAATACGCCACGGTGCCGGAAATCCGGCGCCATGGATTTTGAGAACCCGGTCACAGGAACCGCAATGAACACCTATGCGACGCCCGCCATCTCCTTCCATGGAATCCATGTCCCGGCCTTCGAGATCGAAGCCGGCAGTTTTGAACTGGTCCTGCTGTACGGGCGCGCGGTGTTCCTGGTGTTTTCCTTCCTGCTCGCCGCCCTGGCCTTCCTGCGGCTGCGCCGCGCGACCCTGCTGGAGTCCGCCCGCAACACCGCCACGGCCACCGCCGTGCTGCAAAAACTTTCCGGCATTGAGACGGACCTCACTCGAATCGAAGCCGCGGTGATCGCCACTGATGCGCGCGTCACGGCTTTGGCATCCCGACTCGAGGAGAATCACCGCACGGCCGGCCCCGCGGGGTCGGCCGGGTATGGCATTGCAATCCGGATGGCGCGCGGTGGGGCAACCCGAGAGGAACTCGTCGCCGTGACCGGACTGACGCAGCAGGAGGCGGGTCTCATCATCCGCCTGCATGCACGCGCCACGCACGGCCAGGGGGTCGCCGCCTGAGGCTCGGGCTGCCGCGCAAGCGCAGTCGCTCAAGTCGCCGGTGGCACTGCCGATACGGATCAGGTCGCAACGTCAATGGCTGCTGAAACGGCTTGCAGATGAACAACCAGGCGCCCAGCGCACATGAATCGTCAATCCCCGGGCTCATCACACTGCCCGATGAGTGCCAGCTCGCCGGCATCGACACCCTGCAGCGGCGGCTGCTGGCGGTGCAGGAGCATGCCCAGCCGGTGACGCTGGAGGTCGGTGGTCTGGCGCGGGTCGACACCGCCTCGATGCAGCTGATCCTGACCTTCATCCTGGACCGCGCCACGAGCGAACGCTCGGTCAAGATCAGCGGCGCCTCGGTCGCCTGGAACGAGGCGGTCAGCACACTTGGGCTCTCCCGCCTGCTGCTGGTGGCGGCGTAACCTCATGTCACTCGATCTCACCCAGTTCCACGACACCTTCTTCGAGGAAAGCTTCGAGGCGCTCGACTCGATGGAGGCCGCGCTGCTGAAGCTCGACGTCGGCAGCCCCGACCCCGACCTTATCGGCACCATCTTCCGTGTCGCCCACTCCATCAAGGGCGGCAGCGCGACGTTCGGCTTCACCGAAGTCGCCTCCTTCACCCACAGCCTCGAAACCCTGCTGGACGAACTGCGCGGCAACCGCATGAGCGTCACCGTGGCGCTCTCGGACCTGCTGCTGAAGTCCGTCGACGTCATGCGCGCCATGCTGCGTTCGGTGCAGGCCAAACAGCCCATCGACAACCAGCGCGTGGCGGACCTGCAATTCGACATCGAGACCGCCATCGCGCAGAAGGACAAGGCCGGCGCGGCTCCCGCAGCCACCCCAACGACACCACCCG
>DAIDKA010000319.1 GCA_027451085.1 Gammaproteobacteria bacterium | reverse complement strand
GAGGGTGTCGTGGTGCGTCTGGAAATCGAGCCTGTCCGTCATGACCCGCAGGGCGCGAGCCATGCTGTCGGCCCGGCGGTTGGCCGCCCGCAGCGAATGCAGGAGCTTCATGGCCAGCAGCGCGGCCGCCACCAGTACGACTGTCACTGCCAGGCCGGGGATTGAGGCGCTCATACCGGGAATCCTGACACCGGCCGGGGAAAGTCAGTTTGAACTGTGTCTCACGAGCTTTACGTGGGAGCACGGCAGCTCGTGCGGCGCCACGAGGCTGGGAGCTGGCGCACAGATCGGGCCGGTGAAGAGCAGGCGCAGGAGCATTGCAGCTGCCGGATCGCGGGTACGAAGGTCACAGACCCCGAGGGTTACGGGGTGAGCAGCGCCTTGATCCGGCCGCTGAGCGCGCCCAGGTCCGTCCGGCCCTGGGCCTGCGCTTTCACCACGGCCATGACTTTGCCCATGTCCTTCATGGAGGTGGCGCCGGTCTGCGCAATGGCGGTGCGGATCAGCTCATCGACCTCGGCAGCGGACAGCTGCTCGGGCAGGTAGGCTTGCAGCACCGCCACTTCGGCCGATTCCTTGGCCACGAGGTCGGCTCTGCCGCCGGCCTCGAACTGGGTGATGGCCTCGCGGCGCTGCTTCACCATTTTTTCCACCACCGCCAGCACCTGGATGTCGTCCAGCGCGATGCGTTCGTCGACCTCGCGCTGCTTGATGGCGGCGAGGATCAGGCGGATGGTGGACAGGCGCTCCTTGTCACCGGCGCGCATCGAGGCCTTCATGTCCTCGGTGATGCGTTCCTTGAGTGTCATGGGGCGCGGGTGCGGGCGTGGATCAGCGCGAGGCGCGCATGCCGTCACGCGAGGCGCGCTTCATGTGGCGCTTGATGGCCGCGGCCTTCTTGCGCTTGCGCTCCTGGGTCGGCTTTTCGTAGAACTCGCGGCGACGCAGCTCGGTGAGAACCCCGGCCTTTTCGCAGGCGCGCTTGAAGCGACGCAGGGCGGCATCGAAATACTCGTTTTCGCGGACACGGACGCTGGGCATCGGAACCTCAAATCCTTGATTTCATTGCGGATTTCCAGTGCCCAAGGTGGGACCGGGGCCGGGATTCTAAAGGCCCCGGCGGTAAAAGGCAAAAAAATCCGCAGCCGGTGTGGGGGTAATGCCGGCGGGCTGGCTGTGTACACTGCGGGCCGTGCGCATCTTATCCATTGAATCCTCCTGCGACGAAAGCGCTGCAGCTGTGCTGGACAGCGACCGGGGCCTGCTGGCGCATGTGGTTTTCAGCCAGATCGAACTGCACCGGATCTATGGTGGCGTGGTGCCGGAACTTGCCTCCCGCGACCATGTCCAGCGCTTGCTGCCGCTGGTGCGCGATGTGCTCGTGCAGGCAGGCACGGACCGGGATGGCCTCGACGGTGTGGCTTATACCGCCGGACCAGGCCTGGTCGGTGCGCTGCTGACAGGCGCGGCGCTGGCCCGTTCGCTGGCCTTTGCCTGGAACCTGCCCGCAGTGGGGGTGCATCACCTGGAGGGCCACCTGCTGGCGCCGCTGCTGGAGCCGCACCCGCCGCCCTTCCCGCACCTCGCGCTGCTGGTGTCCGGCGGCCACACCATGCTGATCGAGGTGCGCGCCATCGGTGCCTACCGGCTGCTGGGCCAGACCCGCGACGATGCGGCCGGCGAGGCCTTCGATAAGACCGCCAAGCTCCTGGGGCTGCCCTACCCCGGTGGGCCAGCGCTGTCCCGGCTGGCTGCGCAGGGGCGTGAGGACGCGTTCCACTTCCCGCGTCCCATGCTTGACCGGCCGGGGCTGGAGTTCAGCTTTTCAGGTCTGAAGACCGCCGTGCTGCATGCGGTGCGCGGGCGCGAACTGACGGACGAACTGCGGGCCGATGTCGCCCGCGGGGTGGAGGCGGCCATTGTCGATGCGCTGTGCGCCAAGGCACTGCGGGCCCTGGAGCAGACCGGCCTGGAGATCCTCACCGTCAGCGGCGGGGTGGGCGCCAACCGCCGGCTGCGCGAAGAACTGGTCCGCGCCGTCAGCCGTCGCGGCGGCAGCGTGTACTTTCCGCGCCTGGAGTTCTGCACCGACAATGCCGCCATGATTGCGGTGGCGGGCCTGGCGCGCCTGCAGGCGGGCCAGCATGAACCGCTGTCCATCAGGGCGCACGCGCGGTGGGCGCTCGACGGCCTGCCGCCCGTGGCAGCCTGAGCCTGATCGAATCCTCACTTGATATAAATCCCGGTTGAACATGACCAACACCACTGACCGCATCTTCCTGCGTGAACTCGCCGTCGAATGCATCATCGGCTTCCTGGACTGGGAGCGCCTGGTGAGGCAGACCGTGTACTTCGACATCGAGGTGCCGGTGGACTGCCGCCAGGCGGCCGTCAACGACGAGGTCGCCGACACCCTGGACTACAAGCGGCTGTCCAAGTTGGTGAGCAACTTTGCCGCGGCGTCCGAGTTCAGGCTGGTGGAGACCCTGGCCGAGCGCACCGCGCTCCTGATCCTGCGCGAGTTCGACGTCCCGTGGGTCAAGCTCACCATCAACAAGCGTGGCGCGATCCGTGCCTCGCGCGACGTCGGCATCAGCATCGAGCGCACGCGCGCCGACCTCGGCTGAGCCATGACCCGCGTCTACGTCGCCGCCGGCAGCAA
>DAIDKA010000318.1 GCA_027451085.1 Gammaproteobacteria bacterium | reverse complement strand
CGCCTGGCGCGCCTGCCCGGCCACAGCGGCAACCGCCACCCCCGCCGGCGCGCACCCCGCCGGGCCTTGCCGCGGCCGCTTTTGGCACCCCGGGACCTGGCGGCATCACCGCGTGCGCGCGCGCTTCCTGGTCGCCGGGTTCGAGCCAACCGTCGATCCTCACCTTAAAATACGTTGCCGGCATACTACGGAGCATGAAACTCTCCGCCAACCTCAGTCTGCTGTTCCGCGAGCTGCCCCTGCTCGAGCGTTTCGCCGCCGCCCGCGCGGCGGGTTTCACCGCCGCCGAAGTGCAGCTGCCCTATGAACATCCGGCCGCGGTGGTCGCCGCCGCAGCCCGCACCGCCGGTCTTCCCGTGGTGCTGATCAATGCGCCCATGGGCGAAGACCCGCGCGAGCTGGGCCTCGCGGCACGAAAGGACTGCATGGCCGCCTGCCGCGACAGTCTGCACCGGGCCGCCGAATACGCGGCCGCCCTGGGCGCACCCCGCGTCAACGTGCTCGCCGGCCGGGTGCCGGCCGCGCAACGCGACGCCGCCCTGCGCCTGTATGCGGTTAATCTCGCGCTGGCCGCCGAAGTACTCGCCCCCGCCGGCGCCCGGCCGCTGCTGGAAGTGCTGAACCCCATGGACGCGGCAGACTACTGCGTGCCCGACTTCGACCTGGCGTGGCAGGTACTGGCCGATGCCGGCGGCGCAGCCGGCCTGCAGTTCGATGTGTATCACGCGGCCATGATCGGCCTCGATCCGGCGCGGGAATTCGACCGGCGGCTGTCCCGCATCGAGCACGTGCAGTTCGCGGACTGCCCCGGGCGCCATGAGCCCGGCACGGGCAAGCTGGATTTCGCCCGTATTTTCGCCGCCATCGAGGGCAGCGGCTACGATGGCTGGGTGGGCGCGGAATATCACCCGCAAGGCGCCACCGCCACGGGCCTGGACTGGATGCCGGCAGTGACGGCCGTCAAAACCTTTAGGGAATGAAGTCCGGCACCCGCTCGGCCACGCGGCGGTCGAGGCTGCGGTACGTGCCGGCCATGAACAGCAGCGGATTGTGAGGTTCCTGGCCCAGGTGCAGCCAGATGACCCGTCCCAGCACCAGCCAGTGATCACCGGCCTCGATCACCTGGTGGGTCTTGCAGCCGATGCTGGCCAGGCAGTCCGCGAGATACGGACCCGCCGGCGACGGCAGGAAACTGAACGGCGGCGGTTCAGGCTCGCGCCATCCGCCGGCGAAATAACTGGACAGCGTCTGCTGCTCCCGGCGCAGCACGTTGATGGTGAAGTGCTGCAGCGCCGGCAGGTCCTGGGCGATGTGGGCCTTGCGGTTGGGGCAGAACAGCATCAGCAGCGGATCGAGCGACACGGAGGTGACCGAATTTGCCGTCATGCCGCGCACCTGCCCGCCGCTTTCCGTCACGATGACGGTGACGCCCGTGGCGAACAGCCCCGCGGCTGCGCGAAACTCCTTCGGACTGATGTCCCCTGCCGGCAAAGGCGCCTAGCCCTCCGGCAGAAAGCGGCCATCGGCCCTTTCTGCCCGCGCGCTGAAAAGCGTGGTTTTCATCGCGCTATACCCGCGTGAGCCAGCCGAACTTGTCGGCGACCACGCCACGCTGCACGGCCACCAGCGCCGCGCGCAGTTCCTGCGTCACCGGTCCGATCTGGCCATCCCCCACGTGGTGGTGCTGGTCCTGCCAGATCAGCGTACCGACGCCGCTCAGCACGGCCGCGGTCCCCGACAACGCCGCCTCCCCGCTCTTCACCCACTCAAGGGTCTCATCCACGGTGACGATGCGTTCCTCGACCTGGTAGCCCATGTCGCGCGCCAGGGTCAGCAGCGAATCACGGGTGACGCCGTGCAGGAACGTCGAATCCAGGCTGCGCGTGAGGACATGGTTCCTGCGGAACAGCAGGAAATTGGCCGCACCGGTCTCCTGGACCTCCCCGTTGGGACAGAACAGCACCTGGTCGACCTTGTGCTGCGCGCGTGCCGCCAGCGTCGGCCCCAGCGCGGCGGCGTAGTTGCCGCCCATCTTCACCACGCCCAGGTGCGGCGCGGTGCGCGAGGCCGGCTCCATCTGGATACGCAGCGGCTTGGCGCCGCCGGCAAAGTAGTCCCACACCGGACTTGCCAGCACCAGCAGCGTGGCCTCGGTGGCCGGATGGGCCGCAGCGCCCACATTGGGTGTGGTGCCGAACAGGATCGGCCGCAGGTACAGCGCCCCCGGGGCCTCCGGAACTTCCGCCCGGACCCGGTCCACCAGGGACAGCACCATCTCGCGCAGCAGCGCTGCATCCGGCTCCGGCAGCACCAGCAGCCTGGCGCTGTGGCGCAGGCGCTCGATATGGCGGTCCAGCCGGAATACATGCGCCCCGCCTCCGGGGCTGCGGTAGGCCTTGAAGCCCTCGAAGCACGAGGAACTGTAGTGCAGCACGTGCGCGGCCGGATGCAGGGACAGCGGGCCGGTGGCCTGCAGCACGGGGCTGGACCACTGGCCGTTGCTGAAGCCTGCCACCGCCATGAAGTCGGTGAAAAGGCTGCCGAAGGGGGCGGTGCGAGGGTCGGGCTTGCTCATGATTGAACAAGTATATCGATAACCGGCACTGGTGCGCTGCCATGACAGAGGCAGCCAGGTCTCAATCCACCAGCCGCCGCGCCAGATAAGTGAACTCCAGCGCCAGCCGCCGAGCCCGCTCGCGCTGGTCCGCCGCGGCCGAATGCCCGCCCTCGGTGTTCTCGTAATACAGGAATGGCATCCCCAGCGATTCGAGCTTCGCGCCGTACTTGCGCGCGTGGCCCGGGTGCACCCGGTCGTCCTTGGTGGAGGTCAGGATGAAGGGCCGCGGAAAATCCTCGCGCCGCTGCAGGTTCTGGTACGGCGACATCCGCGCAAGCCAGGCGCGCTCCTCGGGCACCGCCGGGGAGCCGTATTCATCAACCCATGAAGCTCCGGCCAGCAGCCGGTCGAAGCGCAGCATGTCGAGCAGCGGTACCTGTACCACCGCCGCGCGGAACAGCTCGGGCCGCTGGGTGAGCATGACGCCCATCAGCAGCCCGCCGTTGGAACCACCCTCGATACCGAGGCGCCTGGCCGAGGTGATGCCGCGCGCCGCCAGGTCTTCCGCCACGGCGATGAAGTCGTCGTAGACCACCTGGCGCCGCGTCTTCCTGCCCGCCTCGTGCCAGGCCGGTCCGAATTCGCCGCCGCCCCGGATGTTGGCGAGCACATAGGCGCCACCCTGCTCCAGCCACAACTGGCCGATGACTCCGGAGTACGCCGGCAGCATGGAGACCTCGAAGCCACCGTAGGCGTACAGCAGCGTGGGCGCCGGGCCGACGGCCGGCAAATCCTTGGGTCGCACCACGAAGTACGGTACGCGCGTGCCATCTTTGGACACCGCTTCCAGTTGTTCGACGCTGCAGCGGCTGGCATCGAACTTCGGCGGCAGGCTCTTGATGGGCCGCACCGCCGCCTGCGCCACATCCAGCCGGTACAGCGTCGCGGGTGTCAGGAAGTTCTCATACGACACCTGGGCGACACCGCTGCCTTCATTGGCAGTGATGATGGACACCGCGCCGTTGTCCGGCAGCGGCATCGGAGTCGCATTCCACACACCGGCGGCAAACGTCAGGCGCAGGATGCGGCCGCGGACATTGGAATACAGCGCCACCAGCGCACCGGCAGCGGTGACCGCCACGTCCTCGATGGTCTCGCGCGACCCAGGCGCCAGCACCTGGCGGATGGCCGGCGTGGCAGCGGTGATCTCGGCCAGGGGCATCGACAGCAGCGAACCACTGCGCCAGGTGCGCCCCGCCAGCGTCCAGTCCTGCTTGATCCGCAGCAGCAGTTCGCCCTGGTACAAGCCCAGGAGGTCCGCCCTGCCGGGCGCGGTGATCCGTCCCAGCGAGCCATCAGGCGCCATGACACTGTATTCGCTGGTGAAGAAGGTGCGGGCGCAAACCACGACCAGCAACCGCTCACCCCGATCGCCCTCGATGCTTCCAGGAGTGGCGACGACGTCCTGCGGCCGGCCGCAGAAAACCTCGTGCGCGGCGGACAGCGGCTCGCCACGTCGCCAGGCCTTGATGATGTACGGATAGCCTGATTCGGTGAGCGACCCCTGGCCCCAGTCGGTGGCCACCAGCAGCGTGTCACGGTCCTGCCAGGCCACGTGCGACTTGGCCTCGGGCAGCTGGAAACCACCATCCACGAAGGCGCACGACCCGACGTCGAACTCGCGCACCTCGCAAGCGTCCTTGCCGCCATCGGACAGGCTGATCAGGCAACGCTCACCCTGCGGGGGCAGCGCGGTGGCGCCCTTGAACACCCAGTTGCGTCCTTCCACGGCTGCGAGCTGGTCCACGTCCAGCAACACCTCCCACTGCGGCTCCGGGGTCTCGTAGGACTCCAGCCGGGTACGCCGCCACAGGCCGCGCACATGGCTCTCGTCCTGCCAGAAGCTGTAAATGTAGCCACCGCGCAACCGGCCATAGGGAATACGGCTGCGGTCCTCGGCGATGGCCAGCGCGCGGCTGTAGTTCGACGCGTAACGCGGGTCGGCTTCGAGTTCCGACAGGGACCGCGCATTCTGTACCCGCACCCACTCCAGCGCCCGCGCGCCCTCGACTTCCTCCAGCCACAGGAACGGATCTTTGGGCGAAGCTGCATCAGCAATCCGGGACATTGACGACAACCCCTCCCTGGCAGGCCACCCGCGGCAGGTTCGCACTGGAAAAATCTCCGGCAGTCATGAAATCGGCACCCTCGAATGATCAATCGCCCTGCGCAAACAGCTTCGAGATCGTCACGCGGCCGGCGATCGGCTCCAGCCACGCCCCAGGTCGTAACGCACGTCGGCGCTCCACTCGCCGTAGCCGGAGCCGAACACCTCGTTTTTGGCTGTGGGTGCCTGGGCGCAACTTGACAGGCCAGGATAGTCCATCTGCACCGCCGCATTCGAACAGGGCCCCGAAGTCAACGGGTAGGCACCAAGGTAGCGATAGGCGATACCACCGCTCCAGCGGCCCAGGTTGCGCAAATAGGCGTTGAAAGACCCCGTGGCAAAAGGCGCATTCGGCAGGTACTCACCCACGTGGCCGGTGCGGCGGCTGCCGGGCCCGGCGCTGTCCTGGCCGACGATCAGGGGGGCGCCATAAACCCCCTGGTCGCGCGCCTGCATGACGCCGCGCAAATCGTCGCTGTGGAAGCCGCGGCCGCCGCTGGCATAAAGTTCCGTGGTGTCGTTGAGGCGGTAGATCAGGCCCAACTTCGGCTCTGCCAATGGCGTGGCAGTCGATCCCGCCCAGGTCCCGCTGTCGATGCCGTACATGTAATTCTCGCGCAACCCCACCACCGAGCGGAACGCGTCCGTCCAATGCGAGGTGATCTCGATGTATCCCGCCACGCTACCCAGGTGGATCTTGTCCGTTTCCGAAAAGTCCGCCGGGTAGTCCACCGCCGCCAGCTGCTCCGGCGTCAGCGTAATGCGGTCCTGGGTCGGAATGCGTGAAGTCGTTCCACAGGTGTAGCCGCGCATCAGGTACTGATTGGCTTTGCCCTCGCCGCTGTGAACCGTGACATCGAGACCGGGCACGGTCCCCAGCACCTGGCCGGGACGGTAGGCGGGCGTCAGGGTGAGTTCGTCATTCACGACCACGCCTTCGCTGGCCGTCTGGGCCGTGCCGATCAGGCTCAGGCGCCGGGCCGTGACAGTCACCTGCTCCAGCTGCTGGACCCTCCCTGAAACCGAACCCCCCGCCTGACTGTCTTGATTCGTCCGCTTCGGCATCGGCAGATCTGCATATCGACTTGGTCATTGAACCGCGATGTATTGTGACATCAGTGCAGGACTCAATGAGACGCATCCTGGCCCGCCGGACGAGGCGAAGGCTCCTTGCCCAGGAACACCAGTTGCAAGGCTGGTACCACCACCAGCAGCAGAATGGGTCCCAACAGCATGCCGCCGACAACCACCGTGGCCAGCGGCCGTTGGACCTGGCTGCCGATGCCGTGCGACGCCGCCGCCGGCAGCAGGCCGATGCAGGCCGACAACGCCGTCATCAGCATGGGGCGCATGCGCTTTTCGGCCGCTTCGTGCATCGCCTCCCCGGCCCCCATGCCCTGGGCGCGCAACTGCGTGAAATAGGTGATCACCAGGATGCCGTTCATCACCGAGACACCGAACAACGATATGAAGCCGATGGCAGCCGAGACGCTGAAGGGCTGACCGGTAAGAAACAACGCGATCACCCCGCCACCGATTGAGAAGGGGATGCCGGCCAGCGCCAGCAGGCTTTCCCTGAGCGAGTTGAACAGGCTGTAGAGCAGGAGGAGGATCAACCCGAGGCTTATGGGCACGAATACGCCCAGGCGGTGGCGCGCTGCCTGCAGTTCCTGGAACTCCCCCGCCCAGACGATGCGGTAGCCGGCTGGCAGCTTGATGTTCCGGGCGATACGTTCCTGGGCATCGGTCACGGTGCTGCCGAGATCGCGGCCGCGGACACTGAATTTTATCGGGATGTAGCGCTGGGTGCTCTCGTGGTAGATGTACGAAGCGCCCGAATCCACACCGATGTCCGCCAGTTCCCGCAAGGGCACATAGGCCGTCGTGCCCGCCGGTGTCTGGTAGCCCACGGGAATGTCGCTGATCTTCTGGATGCTGTCACGATACTGCGGCGAGAGGCGCACCGTGAGGTTGAACTGCCGGTCACCCTCCAGCACGGTGGAGGCCACCGTGCCGGCCAGCGCATTCTGGACCACCGTATTCACGTCGCCCGTATTCAAGCCATAGCGCGCCGCCCTGGCCCGATCGATCCTGATGTCGAGATTGGGCTGACCCACGATATGGAAGATCCCCAGGTCGGCCATGCCGGGCACCTGCTGCATCTCGTGCAGCACCTGGGCAGCGTACTTCTCCAGCACCTTCAGATTGGGGCCGATGATCTTCACCGAGTTGGCACCCTTGACGCCGGAGAGCGCCTCCTCGACGTTGTCCTGGATGTACTGGGAGAAGTTGAACACCACCCCCGGCAGCGACGCCTCGAGTTCCGACTGCAGCTGCGCGGTCAGCTTCTCCTTGGTCATGCCCGCCGGCCATTCATCAAAGTTCCGCAGCGGCGCGAACAGCTCCACGTTGGAGAATGGCGAGGCGTCACTGCCGTTGTCGGGCCGGCCGTGCTGCGACACCACCGTGATGATCTGCGGGTGCCGCAGCAGGATCTCGCGCATCTTGCGCGTAGCCTGCGTGCCGGCTTCAAGCGACATGGTCTGGGGCATGGAGGCGCGGATCCAGTAGTTGCCCTCCTCCAGCGTCGGCAGGAACTCACTGCCCAGGAAAGGCATCAGGGCGCAGGTCACGGCGAGGAATGCCACGCCGATGCCCATCGCCAGGGCCCGGCGGTCGAGTGCAAAGCGCAGCACCGGGGAGTAAAGACGGGCGAGCAGGCGTACCACGACTGTTTCCGCCTCCTGCACCTTCGCCGGCAGCAACAGTGACGAGAGCACCGGTGTGATGGTGAAGGTGGCGATCAGCGCGCCGGCCAACGCATAACCATAGGTGCGCGCCATGGGGCCGAAGATCTGGCCTTCCACGCCCTGCATCGTGAACAGCGGACCGAAGGCCGCGATGGTGATGGCCGTGGAGAAAAGGATGGCCTTGTCCACCTGCAGCGCTGACACGAACACCAGCCGCAGGCGTTGCGGCCAGGGCGGCTGGTGCACGGCGGCGAACTCGGTGCCGTCCTGCAGATTGCGGAACACGTTCTCCACCAGGATCACCGCCGAATCGATGATGATGCCGAAATCCACCGCGCCGATGGACAGCAGGTTGGCGTCCTGCCCCGCCAGCACCAGGATGATGATCGAGAAGAACAGCGCAAACGGGATGTTGACGCCCACGATCACCGCGCTGCGCAGGTCCCCCAGGAATATCCACTGGATCAGGAACACCAGCACGCAGCCGAAGATCAGGTTGTGCAGCACGGTGTGGGTGGTGACGCTCACCAGTGTGGTGCGGTCGTAGTACGGCACCAGCCTGACGCCCTTGGGCAGCGAACCGTCGCGGTTGAGTTCGGCCACCATGGCCTTGATCTTTGGCACGATGTCATTGGTGTGCTGCGTGCGGGCCATCACCACGATGGAGGCCACCACGTCATCATCGTGGTCACGGCCGGCGATCCCCAGGCGCGGCACGTAGCCGATGTACACCCGCGCCACGTCCTTCACCAGCACCGGCACGCCGTTGTGCTGGCCCAGCACCACGTTCTGGATGTCATCCACGTGGTAACCCTGGGTGAGGTCATCGTCGCCCCCGCTGTCGATCAGGCCGATGCCGCGGATGTTGACCGATTGCTGCCCGATGGTGATTTCGCGCCCGCCCACGTTGAGGTTGGCGTTGCCGAGCGCGGTGGTCAGCTGCGGCAGGCTGATCCCGTGGGCCTGCATCTTGTGCAGGTCGGCCTCCACTTCGAACTCCTTGGTGGTGCCACCCCAGCTGTTGACCGCCGCCACGCCGGGGATCGTCGACAACCGCCGCAGCGCAATCCAGTCCTGCACGGTGCGCAGGTTGGTGATGCCGAAGCCCGCCGGGCCCACCACCTGGTAGCGGTAGACCTCGCCCACCAGGCTCGACTGCTGGATCTGCGGCACTTGGTTGCCGGGCAGCTGCACGTTCTGCTGCAGGGCCAGCGCCGCCTGCGTGTAGGCGAAGTAGTAGTCCACTCCGTATTTGAAAGTCACGCGGACGAAGGACAGTCCGTAGAAGGACGTGGAGCGGATGTTGTCGATGCCGGGAGTTGCGTACAGCCCGATTTCCATCGGCGTGGTGTAATACTTCTCCATCTCCTCCGCGGACAGACCCGGTGCCTGGGCGGTGATCTCCAGGATCACCGGCGCCGGGTTGGGGTAGGCCTCGACATTGAGCTTCGACCAGGCGGCCAGTCCCGCGCAGGTGAACGCCAGCAGCAGCAGCAGGACAATGGGCCGGCGGCTCAGCGAAAACTCAAGCAGGGCTCTGATCATCAAAGATCCAGGTTGACCGGCGCTCGCGACGCGCTTACGAGGCGCCGCCGTACAGGATGTTGCTCAGCAGGATGGCACCGGTGGTCGCCACGGTCTCACCGGGCTTCACACCCGCCAGGATCTGGTCGAAACCGTCCTGGGTCAGACCGACCTTGACCTCGCGCCGCCGGAACACGTGTCGGTCCGGCCCCAGCACCCACACCGAGAAGGTGCCGTCGCCCTCGCGCACCACAGCATCCACAGGTACCGCGGTGGCCGTCACGGGTGCAGCGGTGCGCACCACGAAGGTGGCAAACATCCCCGGCCGCAGCAGATGCTGCGGGTCATTGACCTGCGACCGCAGTGTCGCGCGGCGCGAGTCCGGGTCAACGCTCAGGCCCAGCCGGGTCACCCGTCCGGTGAACACACGGCCCGGATAGGCCTGCACGCTGGCGCTGACCTCCTGCCCCACCTTGAATGCCGGGATGTCGTCCTCCACCACCTGCGCCAGCATCCACACGGTGTCGAGGTTCGCCACCGCGTAGGGCGCCGGAGCCGCTCCGGGCTGCGCCAGCAGACCCGGGGCGGCGTTGCGCGCGGTCACCTGGCCGTCGATCGGACTCCTGACCACCAGCGCGGGCGAAACCTGGCGGGTGGCGATGATGCGGTCGATCTGCGCATCGGACATGCCGAACACCCCCACGGCACTGCGGGCTGCGCGCAACGCGCCCTCGGCGGTGTGCTGGTTGGCCACCGCGGTTTCGTAGTCGTTCTGCGTCATGCCCTGCACGGCATAGAGCTTCCTGGCGCGCTGCAGTGCACTACCGGTCTGTTCCAGCGTGGCGGCAGCCCCGATCAGGTTCTGCTCGGCAGTGATGAAATCCGCGCTCTCCAGCGTGAACAGCGCCTGGCCCTTGCGCACGTGATCGCCGAGATCGGCAAACGTCTGCAGGATACGGCCCTGATAGGGCGGAAACACCTGGACGCTGAGGTCCTCGTTGAAATCAATGCTGCCGATGGCCTGCTTGTGGATGTCGAACGCACGCGTACCGACCGTGCCCGTGGCGATGGAGGCCAGCTGCGAATCGGTCAGGCGCACGCTGTCGGCGCCTGCCACACCGGATGCCGGCGGAACCGTGACGCTTGCAGCAGCCGGGTGCGCGCGCAGCGCGAGGGCGCCTGCGGCGGTCACCACGACACCCAGGACCGCACCCAGGAGAACCACTGTATTGCCGGGCGCTCGTAAAGACATCCGCACATGATGTCCGCCACATCGCACGAGGGACACTGGCAAGAACACCATGCCGCTGTGATTAGTCGCAGTTCCGCCAGGCGGGGCCGCACCCGCACAATCGTTGCTGCATGAACCTTTGCGCACACCGCCTGCTCGCGTGGCTGCTGACCATTGTCCTCGTGACGGACATTGCCGGCTGCGCCGTAGGGCCTGATTTTCATCCCCCCGCCGCCCCGCAGGACGGCGCATTCACCACCGCGCCGCTGCCACGGGCGACTGCGCAGGCCAGCGGTGCCGACGGTGGCTCGCAGCACTTCATCATGGGCGCGGACGTACCGTTCCGCTGGTGGGAAAGCTTCGGCAGTCCGGAACTCAACGCCCTGGTGGAACAGGCGCTGCGCGCCAACCCCACCGTGCCTGCGGCCCAGGCGGCGCTGCAACAGGCGCAGGCACTGGTCAACGCTCAGCGCGGCTACTTCTTTCCCAGTGCAGCAGTCGGCTACAGCTTCGAGCGACAGCAGGTCGCGGGCAACACCGCTGCTTCCACCGCACCGGGCGTGCAAGGCAACGGCCAGAACCTGTCCCCCGCCGGACCGGCGCAACCACTGACCTACAACTACCACACAGCGCAGCTGACAGTGGGCTTCACTCCGGACGTCTTCGGACTGAACCGCCGCAAGCTCGAGTCCCTGGATGCGCAGGCTCAGCTGCAGCGCTACGAACTGGAGGCCACCTACGTCACGCTGGCCTCGAATGTCGTCGCTGCCGCCATCCAGGAAGCATGCATCCGGGCGCAGCGGGCGGCCGTGCAGCAGATCATCGAGCTGAATGAAAAGTCCCTGGGCGTGCTCGAAGACAGGCAGCGCCAGGGCTATGCCATGCGCATCGATGTCGCCAGCCAGCAGGCCCAGCTGGCGCAGGCCCGTGCCCTGCTGCCGCCGCTGGACAAACAGCTGCAACAGGCCCGCGACCTGCTGCGG
>DAIDKA010000317.1 GCA_027451085.1 Gammaproteobacteria bacterium | reverse complement strand
GCCAGCAATTTCCACATGCTGGACAAGGGCAGGCTGGTGGTGTCGGGCAGCATCGGGCAGCTTACCGATGAACTCGTGCAGCGGCACCTGACGGTGTGACGCGGGCAGTGGCAGCCACCTACGCTGCTCTTGCCGCCGCCATGTCGCTGCCGGACACCACCGACAGCCTGCTGATGACCCACGTGTGAGGAATTGCCGCGTGCCGGATATGCCGTCGTGGCGATCTTCCTTGCCAGCTGGATCGTGTCGCTGCTGATCTTGTGCATCCGAAAGCGCATCAGGTGCGTATAGGCAGTCATAACCACCTGGACCTGAACCATGCAGCAGCCCCCTGAGAGCGTTCCTCGCTGGCGCAGAGCCTTGATCCGGCTGAGGATGTGGTTCGATACCGATGCCACGCCAGTCCCGGACCGGCTGGCGCACAGGATCGACTGGCTGCGGGTCGCCCCGTTTGTTGCCATGCACCTGGCCTGTCTGGGGGTGATCTGGGTGGGCACGTCTGCCGTGGCCCTGGCCGTGGCCCTGGCCCTCTACGCGCTGCGGATGTTCGCCATCACCGGTTTCTACCATCGCTATTTTTCCCACCGCGCCTTCAAGACCTCGCGTCCCGTCCGGTTTGCGTTTGCACTGGTGGGAGCAGCCTGCGTGCAGCGGGGACCGCTGTGGTGGGCGGCTCATCACCGGTACCACCACTGGCACGCCGACACGGAGCGCGATCCGCACTCGCCCGCCGTGCACGGCTTTCTTTGGAGCCATGCGGGTTGGTTTCTGACCCCGGCCGCCTTCGGCACGGATCTGGTGCGTCTGCCAGACCTGCGGCATTGCCCGGAGCTGCGCTGGCTCGATCGTTATGACACCGTGATTCCGGTGGTCCTCGCGCTGCTGCTCTACGGGTGCGGCGTCGTGCTCCAGCATGATTTTCCCCGGCTCGGGACCAGCGGGCCCCAGCTTCTGGTATGGGGCTTCTTCATTTCGACCGTCGTGCTGTTCCATGCCACGGTGACCATCAACTCACTGGCGCACCGGTTCGGGCGACGCCGCTTCGACACGCAGGATCAGAGCCGTAACAACTTCTGGCTGGCGCTGCTCACGTTTGGCGAAGGCTGGCACAACAACCATCACTTCTACCCCGGTTCGGCCCGCCAGGGATTCCGCTGGTGGGAACTGGACCTGACCTGGTACGGCCTCAAGTTTCTCGCTGCACTTGGCCTGATCTGGGACCTGAAGCCTGTTCCGGCCTGGGTTCATCGCAAGACGGGCCACTGACCATGCGCGTGGCGGTGATCGGTTCGGGCATCGCAGGGCTGGCAAGCGCGTGGTTCCTGTCGCAGGAGCACGGCGTCACACTGTACGAGGCCGACAGCCGCTTCGGCGGCCATGTGCATACGCATGACATCGAGCTGCAGGGCCGGCAGTACCGCGTCGACACCGGCTTCATCGTCCACAATCCCCGGCACTACCCGCTGCTGCACGCCTTGTTCCGCGACCTGGGCGTGGCGTCGCAGGACACCACCATGAGTTTCTCGGTCAAGCATGGCGGTTCCGGGCTCGAGTACAACGCCGGCACGCTGAACGGACTGTTCTGCCAGCGCCGCAACCTGGCCTCGCCGCGCTTCCTCGGCATGGTCCACGACCTGCTGCGCTTCTACCGCGAAGCCCCGGCGTTGCTGCACCAGCCCGGCACCGGCCCTACGCTCGGCGAATACCTGGCCGAGCGCCGCTACGGGGCCGCCTTCCGGGACCAACACCTGGTGCCCATGGCCTCCGCGCTGTGGTCCGCGCCGCCCGGCCATATTCTGCAGTTCCCTGCTCGATACCTGGTGCAGTTCATGGCCAATCACCAGATGCTCCAGGTCAGTGGTCGTCCACAGTGGCAGGTGGTCCAGGGCGGATCCAGCAGCTATGTACGGGCGCTGCGCTCCCGGTGGCGGGTGGAGGAACGTCCGGCCTGCGCCGTGCGCGCCGTGCGTCGCCGGGCCGATGGGGTGATCCTCGAGTCCCACCGCGGCCTCGAACACTTTGATCACGTGGTGCTTGCCTGTCACAGCGATCAGGCGCTGGCCTTGCTCGCGGACCCGAGCGAGCCGGAGCGCGACATCCTGGGGGCGATCCGCTACCAGCGAAACGAGGCGTTGCTGCACACGGATGCCCGGGTTCTGCCGCGCCGGCGCGCCGCCTGGGCTGCCTGGAATGCGTTCATTCCTGCCGAGCCGCAGGCCCCCTGCACCGTCAGTTATTGCATGAACCAGCTGCAGCGGCTGGATGCGCCGCAACCGCTGGTCGTCAGCCTGAATCAAGGCCACCTGATCGATCCGGCCAAGGTGCTGCGCCGCATGGTCTACCACCATCCCGTGTACTGCCGGGCAGCGGTGGCCGCGCAGGCCCGCAAGGCGGAGATCCAGGGGCGGCGGCGCACCTGGTTCGCCGGCGCGTACTGGGGATGGGGCTTCCATGAAGATGGCATCCGCAGTGCCGTGGCTGTGGCCCGGGAACTGGGGGTTGGCGCGCCTGCCGTGCGCGCCGGGCCGCCGGAGGTCTGCGCGTGAGCGCCCTGGCCAGCGCGGTATATGAAGGACGGGTGGTGCACCACAGGCACACGCCGCGCGAACACCGGTTCCAGTACCGCATCGCCCAGTTGTACCTGGACCTCGATGAAGTCGACACGGTGTTCCGGCAGCATTGGTTGTGGTCAGCGGGCAGCCGCAATCTGGCGGAATGGCGTCGTGGTGACTATCTCGGGCCGGTGCAGTTGCCGCTCGCCGATGCGGTTCGGCTGCAGGTGCACCAGGCCACCGGCGTCATGCCCCCGGGACCCATCCGGGTGCTGACGCACCCACGCTATGCCGGCTACGTCTTCAATCCCGTGACTTTTTACTATTGCTTCGAGGCTGACGGGTGCCGCATGGCGCACGTCGTCGCCGAGATCACCAACACTCCCTGGGGCGAGCGTCATGCCTATGTGCTGGACGCCAGGCAGGCCCGGCATCGGGGCCGCTATCTCGCGTGGAATTTTGACAAGCGCTTCCATGTCTCGCCCTTCATGGCCATGGACCGGCGTTATGACTGGCGCTTCACCGCGCCGGCGGACGACCTGCGGGTGCACATGCAGGTTTCGTCGGCCACCCGGCGTGAGTTCAACGCCTCGCTCTCGTTGCGGCGGCTGCCGCTGACCCGCAGTGCGCTCAGCCGCGTGCTGTGGCGGTATCCGCTGATGACCGCGCAGGTCAGCACGGCCATCTACTGGCAGGCGCTGAAGTTATGGCTCAAGAGCACCCCGACCCATGGCCATCCGGACCACAGCCCAGCCCGCCACCACCCGAGGGACTCCGCATGATTGAACCCGCCGATCGGATCGCTGACGAGTCTGCAGCCGTGCGGCCGCGGTTCACCGACCGCCTGCTGCGGCAGCGGTTGCTCAAGGTCATCGACCGGCTGGAGCATGGCCGGCTGCAACTGCAGGACCCCTTCGAGCGGATCGAGCTGGGAACAGCCGGGGGCGGTCGGTCCTTGCTGCGGGCGCGACTGGACGTGACGGACCTGCGGTTCTATCGCGCACTGGCGTTCAACGGCAGCGTCGGCGCCGGTGAGTCGTATGCCAATGGCTGGTGGCACTGCGATGACCTGGTTGCACTGGTGCGGCTGCTGGTGCGCAACCGCGAGCTGCTCGATGACATGGAGGGAGGCGTGGCGCGGCTGGGAGGTCTCGTCATGCGCGCCTGGCACCTGCTGCGGGACAATACCCGCCGCGGTGCGCGCCGGAACATCGCGGCCCACTACGACCTCGGCAATCCGTTCTTCGGACTGTTCCTGTCGCAGGACCTGATGTATTCCTCGGCGCTGTGGACGTGCCCGGATGACACACTGGAAAGCGCATCCGCCCGCAAACTCGACGTCATCTGCCGCAAACTCCAGCTGCGTCCGGGTGACCGCGTGCTCGAGATCGGCACCGGCTGGGGCGGATTCGCGCTGCACGCGGCACGCCATTACGGCTGCCACGTGACGACCACGACCATCTCCCGGGAACAGCACGCTCTCGCCGCCCGGAGAATCGCCACGGCCGGACTGGATGACCGGATCACCCTCCTGCTGCAGGACTACCGCGATCTTGGCGGGCGGTACGACAAGCTCGTTTCGATCGAAATGATCGAAGCCATCGGCGCGCGCCACCTGCCCCGCTACTTCGGCAAGCTGGGTGCCTTGCTCAAGCCGGATGGACTTGCGCTGCTGCAGGCGATCACGATCGAGGATCACCGCTACGAGCAGGCACTGGCCTGCGTGGACTTCATCAAGCGCCATATCTTTCCGGGCAGCTTCATCCCTTCGCTGCAGGCCCTGATGACGGCAAAGACCAGCGCCTGCGATCTCGCGCTGGTGCACCAGGAGGACTTCGGGCTGTCCTATGCGCGGACGCTGCACGCCTGGCGCGAGCGTTTCATGGCGAGCAAGGCCGCGGCGCGTGGGCTCGGTTATGACGAGCGCTTCCTGCGGCTGTGGGAGTTCTACCTGGCGTATTGCGAGGGTGGTTTCCTCGAGCGGTCGATCGGGGTTTCGCAGCTGCTGCTCGCCAAGCCCGGGGCGCAGCCGCTGGCCGCTCGCTGGACGGCTTGTGCGGACGGGTCGCCGGCATGATGTTCCGGATCAGTTCCACCTGGGCGCCTCGGTCGGACCTGCGAGCACGCACATCAGCCTCAGGAGCACGCCCATGAGCATTGCAGGGTCACTGGCCCTGCTGGCGGCGCTGATGTCCCTGATCATGGTGTGGGGCTGGCTCTGGCAGCGACGGCGCCGCAATGCCGGGATCGTGGATGTCCTGTGGACCGCTGGCGTGGGACTGGGCGCCGTGCTGATGGCCGTCGCCGGCAGCGGCGCGGCGCTGCCCCGGCTGCTGCTCGCGGTCCTGGGTGGAGCCTGGTCGGCGCGCCTGGCTTGGCACCTGTGGCGGCGCGTCAGCCGCGAGCCCGAGGACGGCCGGTACCGGGCGCTGCGCGCGCACTGGCAGGACAGCCAGCGGCGGTTCCTGTTGCTCTTTCTGGGGCAGGCGTTGCTGGTGCTGCTGTTTGCGCTGCCCTTCGTGGCGGTCACGGCCAGCCCGGCCCTGCCCGCGCCGGCGGCCGTGCTTGGCGTCGCGGTCTGGGTCTGCAGCGTGTTGCTGGAGTCGGTGGCGGACCGGCAGCTGGCCGCGTTCCGCGCGGCGCCAGCCAACAGCGGCCTGACCTGCCGCGCCGGCTTGTGGCGTTACTCACGGCATCCGAACTACTTCTTCGAGTGGCTGCATTGGTTCACCTATGTCGCGCTGGCGTGGGGTTCGCCCCTGTGGGGGCTGGCCTGGTGCGGACCGGTGGTGATGTACGTGTTCCTGCGCTGGGTCAGCGGCGTGCCGTTCACCGAGGCGCAGGCGCTGCGGACGCGTGGCGCGGACTACCTCGACTACCAGCGCAGCACCTCGACGCTGTTTCCGTGGTTTCCAGGAACCCCAAGGAGTCGGACATGAACGTCACCCTGAGTCCACCGTTGCAACTGTCGACCGACCGGCCGGCTCCCGGTCTGCTGGGCCTGGCGGAGCGCGGACTGGTGCCAGACGCTCTGCTTCGCGCCGGCATCCGGCGGCTGTGCGCGCAACGGCTCGCGGCCTGCAACGAAGGCGGCGTCAGCGGCTGGCAGCAGCGCAACCAGCAGCTGCTGCAGGTGCTGCGCAATGGCCCCCTGGCCATTCACACCGAGGCCGCCAACTTACAGCACTATGAGTTGCCGACGGGTTTCTTCGAGCACTGTCTTGGCCCGCGGTTGAAGTACTCGGCGTGCTACTTCCCGCAGCCTGACAGCACCCTTGCGCAGGCGGAACTGGCCATGCTGGAGCTGTACGCACAGCGCGCCCAGCTCGCAGACGGACAGGATGTTCTGGAACTCGGCTGTGGCTGGGGTTCGCTGACGCTGTGGATGGCGGAGCGCTTTCCCGGCTCACGCATCACCGCGGTCTCCAATTCGCACACCCAGCGCGCGCATATCCTGAAGCAATGTGAGCAGCGCGGACTTTGCAATGTCCGGGTCATCACGCGCGACGTGAACACACTGGAGCTGGCGCAGTGCAGCTACGACCGCTGCGTCTCGGTGGAGATGTTCGAGCATGTCCGCAACCACGAGACGCTGCTGGCGCGCATCGCCGGGTGGTTGCGCCCCGCCGGCCGGCTGTTCGTGCACATATTCGCCCATCGCCACGCCGCCTACCCGTTTGAGGCGGACGGCGAGGACAACTGGATGGGCCGGCACTTCTTCACCGGTGGCCTCATGCCTGCGGTGGATACCCTGCGCTGGTTCCAGCGCGACCTGCTGCTCGATGGTCTGTGGCTGGTTGACGGAACCCACTACCAGCGCACCGCGGAGGCCTGGCTTACGCGGCAGGATCAGCATCGCGCGGCCATCCTGCCGCTGCTCGGCGTCACCTATGGCAGCGAACGCCTCGCGCAGCTGTGGTTCCAGCGCTGGCGCATGTTCTTCATGTCCTGTGCCGAGCTGTTCGGTTACGCCGGCGGACAGGAGTGGCTGGTCGCGCATTACGGCTTCGTCCGCCGGGGCTGAGGGGGATACGATGCGCAACATCCTGAAGGACGTCGCGATGGTGGTGCTGTTCGGCTCGCCGCTGGCAGGCTGTGCAACGCGACCGCCCATCGCCCCGGTGTCCCACGTCGACCTGGACCGCTACATGGGCGATTGGTACGTGATCGCGGCGATTCCGACCTACCTGGAGCGCCACGCCTGCCGCGCGGTGGAGTCGTACCGGCTGACGCCGGCGGGCCGTATCCAGACCACCTTCACTTATCGCGAGGGATCACCCGGCGGCGCAATGAAGACCCTGCACGCCACCGGTTTCGTCCGTCCGGGCGGCGGCAACGGGCTGTGGGACATGCAGTTCGTCTGGCCGGTGAAGGCCCAATACGTCATCGCCTGGCTGGCGCCGGATTATCATGCGGTCATCGTCGCGCGGGACAAGCGCGACTACGTCTGGCTCATGGCGCGGGCCCCGACTCTGCCAGCTGGCGAGTATGACGAACTGGTGGCCCGCATTGCGGCCCTGGGCTATGACACAACACGGCTGCGCAAGGTGCCGCAATGACCGCACTCACTGCGCGGCTGGGTCCGTTATGATGCGTCTGGTTCCTGCCGCTCTCAAGGTGATTCCGTTCAATGCGAAGGGACGCGTGATCAGCCGACCGCACACAGCTGCCGATGACGCGCACTACTGGGCCGAACAGGCCGCCGGTATCGCCGCGCGCCAGGACATCGCCTGCTTCATCCGCATCTACGACCACTATGCGCCACGGTTGCTGCGCTATCTGCTGGGACTGCGGGTGGACGCCGCCCAGGCGGAAGAGCTGGTGCAGGAGTCGATGCTGCGCCTGTGGCGCCGTGCTGAGTCGTTCGATCCCAACCGCGGGAGCCTGTCCACCTGGCTGTTCCGCATCGCACGCAACCTATATATCGACGGCCGCCGCCGCGAGCCGGCCGGACGCCTGGTGCAGGAGGACGTGGAGTCGCTGCAGATCCAGGAGGAGGACTGCAACGGCGGCACGGTGGAGAACCAGGCCGACCATGCCGGCCTCGCCCGCGCGATAGATGCTCTGCCCGCCGTGCAGGCACGGCTGATCCGTATGTCGTACCTGGAGGCCAAGAGCCACAGCGAGATCGCCGCCGAGCTGGAAATGCCGCTCGGAACCGTCAAATCCAACCTGAGACGGGCATTCGCCCGGCTGCAGGCGGGGCTGAAGGGGCACTCATGAATCCTCGTCATCATCTCGATGCCAGCACGTTGATCGGCTATTCGGCCGGTGCCCTGCCGACAGGCTTCAGCGCCGTGGTGGCGACCCATCTCAGCATCTGCAGCCAGTGCCGCGCGCGGCTGCTGGACGCTGACCGGATCGGTGGACTGCTGGTCGGACAGCATGATGGGGCGGCCCTGTCCGATGGCGCGCGCGCCGATATTCTTGCGCGCATTGCCGCCGCCGAAGGGCCACAGGTTGCGCAGTTGCAGACGGCTGCATCCTCCGACCGGCTGGATCCGGGCCAGCTGCCCGCGCCGTTGCGGCCGTACTTCGGCGCGACCTACAGCGCGCTGCAGTGGCGCATGATCGGACCGGGCATCCACCACATCCGCGCGCGCAACGTGGCGGACGGCCACCTGATGTTGCTGCGCATTGCGCCGGGGCGCAGCGTACCGATGCACAGCCACGGCGGCAACGAACTGACCATGGTCATGCAGGGGGCCTATGATGACTCCCTCGGGCACTTCGCTGCGGGCGACGTTGCTGATCTCGACTGCGACGTGGAGCACCAGCCGGTGACCTCACCGGGCGTGCCGTGCGTGTGTGTCGCCGCCACTGACCTGCCCTTGCGCTTTTCCGGTTGGCTGGCGCGAACGCTGCAACCCCTGTTCAAGCTGTAGGTGACGTCGCTGGTGCCGGTCTCGGTGTCATACACGTCACCGCCAGGATGTAGTAGGACTGCCCGGCCGGCACGCCGCTGATGCTGACGCCAAGGCTCGTGACGTTAGGCGGTGATTCGCGGGTGAATGCTGAAACCGATATGCTCAATGGCGAGACCGACAGCGCCGCGGTGCCCGTGCTCGAAGTGCTCGAACCGGTGCTGCTGACGTAGGTGCTCATACTGCCGCCGCCGCATCCGCCCTGGAGCGTTGCCGTCATGAGCAGCGCGACGCATGCCTTGAGGTTTCCGCGCAGGCCTGGACGTACCGACGGTCCCGCCGAACGCGCAGTCATGCTAAATCCCCGGAAGTGGCGCCCGCCGCAGTCAAGGGCTGGCTTGGTCTTGTATTGTCAGTGGTGTAGCAAAATGGACGATTTCGGGGAAAACAGTCAATAACTTAAGTGGTTGCGGGATTGTTGGCGGACTTCACTGGAAGTGCCCGGAACTCATTCCATGTTCTGCACCCGAATCTTACAGCGCTCGTATCTTATTGATAAAAAGATGAATAAAGCATGCTACCTGTTGCAGCTACACAGCCAGCTACCATGTTCGGGCGAGGCGTGGCGGGCGTTGCGGGGCCCATTGCAGCCTCCCGGATGGCATTCGGATCGGGGGATTTGCAGGGCAT
>DAIDKA010000316.1 GCA_027451085.1 Gammaproteobacteria bacterium | reverse complement strand
CGCCACCAGCGGCAGCTCGCCATAATCCCGCGCGCCCGGCGCCATCAGCCGTGGCAGCAGCCAGCGCGTGCACAAGGCTGCAGCGGCCAGGCCGGTGACATTGAAGCAGGCCAGTTGGGCGAGGCCCGCGACCCCGGAGGCCAGGAACGCGAGGTACGCGATGCCGATGGCGAGCACTGCGGTGGCCAGCGTGGGCCAGATCGCGCGCAGCACGGCCTGCGGGGATTCTTTCGGCCGCTGGTTGCTGAACAGGTAGATGGGGTAGTCGAGCGCCACGCCGATGAGCGTGAAGCCGAAGGCGATGGTGATGCCGTGCACGGTGCCGGATACGAGGGTGACGGCGGCGAGTCCCGCGAGGCCCGCGGCGGCCAGGGGCAGGGCGCCCAGCACCACGAAGCGCGGCCGCCGGTAGGCGAGCAGCATCAGGATCACCATGCCCGCCGTGTCGAGCAGGCCCGCGAGGTCCGCATCGTGTTCGCTGCGGCCCTGCATGAGCACTGCGAACGCGCCGGGGCCGGTGACTTCGAGGGTGGTGGCGGGCGTGGCGCGGGCGTGCAGGAAGTGCGCGCGCAGGGCATCGATGGCGGCGCGCTGGCCCTGCGGGTCGAAGCCGGCCGCGGCGGTTTCCACCAGCAGCAGCGCGGCATCGCCCTTGGCGTTGAACCACACGTCGTACTGCGTCTGCGCCTGCTGCGCGGGCTGCCAGGACTGCAGCACCTTCAGCAGTTCCAGCGAGGGGTCGCGCGGCACCAGTGGCGCCAGCAGGGTGCCGGCCGGGGAGGCCAGGTCCTGCTCGCGCGTGGCCAGTTCGCCGCGCAGGAAGTCCGCATCGAGCCGCTGCGAGTCGAGCGTGGGTGACAGCAGGTAGCGGTAGGGCAGCAGCCGATCGGGCACGATGTCCAGCCGGTTCTCGCCATCGGCCACCAGCTTGAAGGCCGGGTCGTGGCGCAGTTCGGCCGCCAGCTGCTGCGAGCTTTGCGCCAGCTGCTGCGCCGGGGCGTCGCACAGCGCCACCAGCAGCAGTCGCGCGGCGGGACCGGAACTCACCTCATCGAGCAGCAGCCGTTCCGCCGCCGAGTGTGGCGTGGGCATGAACAGCCGCAGGTCGCCGCTGATCCTGAGCCGCGCATGGATGAACAGACCCAGCGCCGCGGCCAGCGCCAGCGGGAGCAGGGATGCGAGTGCGCCTTTGAGGTTCATCCCGCCGTGCAGCGGGCGTCGAGCCAGGCGCGGTCCACGTTCTTAGGCGGGGACACGCGAGCCGCATCCGCCATCAGCATCACGGACACCGAGTCGTCAGCCTGCGTGGTGGTGATGCAGCGCGGGTCGCTGCCTGCGCCCTGGACCTGGATGGAACGGATGCGGGCATGCACGCGCGCATCGAGCGGCGTGAGCAGCAGGCTCCAGTGGTGTGTGTCCCCGTCAGCGTCGATGCTGAACTGCTGTGCGAGCGCGGCATGGTCGCCGCCCAGCAGGGCGGTGAAGCTTTCCAGCAGCAGTTTCAGTTCCGGCGCCCGCGACAGTGAGAACTTCTGCGGCTTGCCGCTGCCGCGGGTGATGGTCACGGAGTCCCCGGTGATGTCGGTGCGCTCCTGGAAAGGCTGCTGCACCGTGCGCGCGATGGCATCGGGCCCCAGGTATTGCAGCTGGCCCGACACCACCAGCGGGCGCGACAGCAGGCGCGAGAAGTGCGCCTCCACGAACGGCGTCGAGGACGGCGCGGGCCGGGCCATCTGCTTCAGCAGGGTGTCGATGTCCGGCGTCGCCGCGCAGGTGCAGGCCGGCAGCAGCAGCGCGAGTTGCAGCAGTCGTTTCCACATGGCAGCAGTATAAAGTCGTTTCACACAAGGCCGCTGCCAGCCACGTCTGTAGTGGCTCCTCAGGCGAATACGCCCTGGACCAGCACCCGCCCATCCTGTTCGATGCGGAACCGCAGCTTTCCCGCCGCCCGTTCCAGCACGACTTCGGCCGGCAGGCCCGGATGCATCGGCGCGAGGAATTTCACCTGGGGTAGCCGCGGCCCGCGTTCGTGCTCAGGGGTCATTTCCGGCCAGGCCGCCGCTGCGTCCAGCACCCGGTCGAGCAGCAGCACGCCGGGCACCATGGGATGGCCGGGAAAGTGGCCGGCCAGGCTCGGGTGGTCCACCGGCACGTCGATCCGGACGCGGTATTCGCTGGATCCGGCGCTGGAAGCGGGAGCCTGTGGCATCACGTCACCTTAACACCCGGTCCGATTGCCAACCAGCTCAAGGTTTGCCCCTGCCACAACCGGCATGATCCGGGAATGTCTTCGGGCCGGCTGACCTCGACCATGACCGTAATGGACTGGCGTGCGGGACTGCGTTATGCGCTGGCGCTGGCCGCCATGCCGGCGCCCATGGCCTGCGGTCTGTGGATTTCGCCCCTGAAGGCGGAATTCTGGTCATATCACCTGCAGTTCGTCGTCGTAGCCGCCACGCTGGCCTGGTGCCTGCGGCTGTTGTTCCGCTCCAGCTATCCACGTCCGCTGCTGCTGGGCCTGACCGCGGCCATCGGCCTGTGGACGCTTGCGATCGCCATCGTGCTGGTGGATCTGGACATCCTGAACCAGTACGCGGACGTGACGAACTACACCTACCTGTTGTTCGTCAGCTTCGGCATTCCGCTGCTGTATATCGCGGCGACCTATGGGGATCCGCATGCATCGCGTTCGCAGCAGGTGCTGGATGCCCTGTTGCTGGCGCTGCTGGGACTGCTCTACTGGGCGAGCGTCATGGATGTGCTGGATGTGCACGGCGCTGTAAGCCCCACCGGCCGGTGGTATGCGAGGCACGCGCAGGATGCGGAGTGCACCTTCCTCGCGCTGGCGCACGTGGTGCGCTGGCTGACGGCGGGTTCGGCGGGCACGCGCCGGTTCTTCCGCATCACCAGCGTGTTCCTCGTCAGCTACACCCTGTGCATCGGCGTGCACAACAATTTTGAGGTCGGCGATGTGGGCGTGACCTTCATGAGCGTGCTCGGCGACATGCTGCCGCCGGTGCCGTTCGTCGCCCTGGGCCTGATGCTGTATCACTGGCGCGGTGCTCCGGCCGAGGCCGCCGAAGGCGCGGGGCTGTCGCAACGCGTGGCGCTGGGCGCGAGCCCCATCCTGTTCCTGATGGCGATTTTCGCGGTGGGCCTGAGCATCGAGGCCCGCCACACCGTCCTGGTGCTGTCGATCGTCGGGTTGGCGGTGGCGGCCTATGTCCTGCGCACCGTGCAGACACAGTACCGGTATGTGCGGGCCCAGGACCGGCTGTTGGGTATGGCGGAGGCGCTCGAGCGGCTGTCCTACACCGATGCCGTCACCGAACTGCCCAACCGCCGCGCGTTCGATCGCGCCTTCGCCCGCGAGTGGGCCGCAGCGGCGCGCACCTCGGAGCACATGAGCGTGCTGATGATCGACGTCGACAAGTTCAAGGAGTACAACGACCTCTACGGCCACCACGCTGGCGACCGCTGCCTGCGCGCTGTGGCGCGCATGGCCGCGGGCGCTCTGCACCGTCCGGCGGATTTCTGCGGCCGCTACGGCGGCGAGGAGTTCGTGATCCTGCTCCCCGCGACCCCGGTGGAGGGGGCTGAGTTGGTGGCCCGCCGCATCCTCGGCCATATCCACGCGGCCAACCTGCCCCACGCCCGGGGAGTCGATGGCCGCGTAACCGTCAGTATCGGCATCTCAGCGCGCGGCACGGCGGATATGCAGGCCGAGTCGCTGATGGAACGGGCGGACCGCAATCTCTACCGCGCCAAGGGTTCTGGTCGTAATTGCTGCGACGCCAGCGAGACGGGACTCCAGCCGCGCCTGCGGCTGGTCGAAGGCCGGGCTGCCCTGTAGTTGTGCCGTCGCGGGGTTCCTTGGCCCCCCGTGGTGCACCGATTGACCGCCCGGGGCCGCCGCGTAAGATGGAGCTGGATCCCCGGTTTCAACAGGCCCTGCGCGCCTGCGCCGGATTTGCCGCGCCAGCACCATGAACACGCTTTTTGATCCGTCGTATGAAAAGGACAGCTGCGGCTTCGGTCTCATAGCCAGCCTGGACGACCAGCCCGGCCATTGGCTGGTCCAGACGGCCATTGCCTCGCTCAATCGCCTGACGCACCGTGGTGCGGTGGCCGCCGACGGCAAGACCGGCGATGGCTGCGGTCTGTCGATCAAGCGGCCGGAGACCTTCCTGCGCGCGGTGGCGAGCGACGCAGGCATCACGCTCAAACGCCGTTTCGCCGCCGGCATGGTGTTCCTCGACCAGGATGCCGCGAAGGCCCGGTTCGCCCGCGAGCGCCTGGCCGCGGAATGCGCGCGCGAGGGACTCGGCCTTGCAGGCTGGCGCGTGGTGCCCACCGATCCTGTCGCCTGTGGCCGGCAGGCCCTGAAGACCCTGCCGCGGATCGAGCAGGCGTTCGTGGACTGCCCGGACGAGGTGAACGAGGAAGGATTCAACCGCCGGCTGTTCATGGCCCGCCGCCGCACGGAAAAGACGCTGGCAGGCGCGGACCCGGCGTTCTACATCTCCAGCCTGTCGGCGGTGAACATCGTCTACAAGGGCATGGTGATGCCCAGGCATCTCGCGGAGTTCTACACGGACCTTACGGACCCGCGGCTGGTGTCGTCGGCGGTGATGTTCCACCAGCGCTTTTCCACCAACACGCTACCGCAGTGGCGGCTGGCGCATCCGTTCCGCTACCTCGCGCACAACGGCGAGATCAACACCATCGAGGGCAACCGCAACTGGGCGCTGGCCCGCGGGCCGGTGCTGCGTTCGCCGCTGCTGCCGGACCTGGGCGATGTGCTGCCGCTGGTGAGTCTGCACGGCTCGGACTCCCAGAGCCTCGACAACATGCTCGAGGTGCTGCTCATGGGCGGCCTCGATCCGTTGCATGCCATGCGCCTGCTGGTGCCGCCCGCCTGGCACGGCCGCGATGACATCGATGCCGACCTGCGCGCCTTCTACGAGTATTACTCGGCGCACATGGAGCCCTGGGACGGTCCCGCGGGCCTGGTGTTCTGCGATGGCCGCTACGCAGGCTGCGCCCTGGACCGCAACGGCCTGCGCCCGGCGCGTTTCACGATCACCAGGAACCGCACGCTGACCATCGCCTCCGAAACCGGGGTCTGGGATTACGCGCCTGAAGACGTGGTGCGCAAGGGCAAGCTCGGACCGGGCGACATCCTGGCGCTCGACCTCATGACCGGCACGCTGCTGGAGACAGCGGACGTGGACCGCATGCTGGCCGGACGTCATCCGTACAAGACCTGGCTCAAGAAAGGCGTGAGCTACCTGGAGACGGACCTCACCGATGCGAGCCTGGCGGCGGAACCCTTCGACGGTGAAACCCTCGCGCTGTACCAGAAGATGTTCAACGTGAGCGCCGAGGAACGGGAGGAAATAATCCGCGTCCTGGCGGCCGATGAGAGCGAGGCCATCGGCTCCATGGGCGATGACACCCCGATGGCGGTGATGTCCTCCAAGGTCCGCCCGCTGTACGACTATTTCCGCCAGCAGTTCGCGCAGGTGACCAATCCGCCCATTGACCCACTGCGCGAAGCCATCGTGATGTCGCTGCAGACCCAGATCGGCCCGGAGTGCAATGTGTTCCAGCCTGGGCCCGAGCATGCCCGGCAGATTGCGCTGGGCTCGCCCATCCTGTCGCAGCGCAAGCTGCGGCAGATACTGGATGTCAGCCTCACCGGGCTCACGCACGAGGTCATCGATCTGCAGTACGACCCGGCCGAAGGGCTGGAAGCGGCCATCCGGCGCATCTGCGCGCAGTCCGAGGCGGCGGTGCGCAAGGGGGCGCTGGTGCTGCTGCTGTCCGACCGCTACCTGGTGCAGGGCAAGCTGCCCGTGCATGCGCTGCTGGCCACGGGCGCGGTGCACCAGCACCTGGTGCGCACCGGGCTGCGCTGCCTGTGCAACCTGCTGGTGGAGACCGGCACGGCGCGTGATCCGCACCACTTCGCCTGCCTGCTGGGCTATGGCGCCACCGCCGTCTATCCCTACATGGCCTACCAGGTGCTGTTCCAGATGTTCCATCGGGGCGAGGGCTCCATGCAGTTCGCGGAGCGGCTGGAACTGGGCCGCTCCTATCGCGCCGGCATCTACAAAGGCCTGTTCAAGGTGATGTCCAAGATGGGCATTGCCAGCATCGCCAGCTACCGCAGCTCGCAGCTGTTCGAAATCGTCGGCCTGGCGGATGAGGTGGTGAAGCTGTGCTTCACCGGCACCGTGAGCCGCATCCAGGGTGCCGGTTTCGCAGACCTCGAAGACGACCAGATGCGCCTGGCCGCGCAGGCCTGGAACCCGCGCGCGCCGCTCACCCAGGGTGGGCTGCTCAAATACGTGTACGGCGGCGAGTACCACATGTACAACCCGGACGTGATCGCCACCCTGCAGGCGGCCGTGGTGTCCGGTGATTACGACACCTACCGCCAGTTTGCCTCTGTGGTGAATGAGCGTCCGGCCTCCGCGCTGCGCGACCTGCTCGGTTTGAACAAGTCCGGCCGGTCGCCGGTGCCGCTGTCCGAGGTCGAATCCGAGGCGGCCATCCTCAGGCGTTTCGACAGCGCCGGCATGAGCATGGGCGCGCTGTCGCCGGAGGCGCACGAGGCGCTGGCCATCGCCATGAACCGCCTGGGCGCGCGCTCGAACTCCGGCGAGGGGGGCGAGGATCCGGCGCGCTACGGCACGCAGAGGAGTTCCAAGATCAAGCAGGTGGCCTCGGGGCGCTTCGGCGTGACGCCGGAGTACCTGGTGAACGCCGAGGTGCTGCAGATCAAGATGGCTCAGGGCGCCAAGCCCGGCGAGGGTGGCCAGCTGCCCGGCCACAAGGTCAACGAGTCGATCGCGCGGCTGCGTTTTGCGCGGCCGGGCGTGGGCCTGATATCCCCGCCGCCGCACCACGACATCTATTCCATCGAGGACCTCGCGCAGCTGATCTTCGACCTGAAGCAGGTGAATCCGCAGGCGCTGGTGTCCGTGAAGCTGGTGGCGGAACCCGGCGTGGGCACGGTGGCGGCGGGTGTCGCCAAGGCCTACGCGGACCTCATCACCATTTCCGGCCACGACGGCGGCACGGGCGCAAGCCCGTTGTCTTCCATCAAGCATGCCGGCACGCCCTGGGAGCTGGGCCTGGCGGAGGCCCACCAGACGCTGCGCGCCAATGACCTGCGGCATCGCGTCCGCGTGCAGACCGACGGCGGCCTGAAGACCGGCCTCGACGTGGTGAAGGCGGCCATCCTGGGCGCGGAGAGCTTCGGCTTCGGCACCGCACCCATGGTGGCCCTGGGGTGCAAGTACCTGCGCATCTGCCACCTGAACAACTGCGCCACGGGCGTCGCCACCCAGCACAACGTGCTGCGTGCAAAGTACTTCATCGGCCTGCCGGAAATGGTGATCAATTACTTCCGCTTCGTGGCGCGGGAGGTGCGCGAGATCATGGCTTCCCTGGGTGTGTGCAGCCTGGAGGAGTTGATCGGCCAGACGTCGTATCTGCAGCCCCTGCCCGGCAATACACCCAGGCAGCAGCGGCTGGACCTCTCGCCGCTGCTGTCCACCCGGGGACTGGCGGCGGATTCGCCGCAGTTCTGCGTGGCGCCCTCCAATGAACCGTTCGACAAGGGTGAACTGGCGGAGCAGATGGTGCGCGATATGCGCACGGCCATCGAGGCCCGCAGCGGCGGGGAATGGCAGTACGAGGTCAGGAACTTCAACCGTTCCATCGGCGCGCGCGTGTCCGGCGAGATCGCCCGGCGCTGGGGCAACTACGGCATGGAAGATCATCCCGTCATCGTGCGGCTGACGGGCAATGCCGGCCAGAGCCTGGGCGCCTGGAACGCCGGTGGCTTGCACCTGTACCTTGAAGGCGACGCCAACGATTACGTGGGCAAGGGCATGGCCGCGGGCCGGATTGTCGTGCGTCCCCCGCGGACGGCCCGCTACGTGGCCCGCGACACCACCATCATGGGCAACACCTGCCTGTACGGCGCCACGGGCGGTGAGCTGTACGCGGCCGGCATCGCCGGCGAGCGCTTCGCCGTGCGCAATTCCGGCGCGGTGGCGGTGATCGAGGGCGCCGGCGATCACTGCTGCGAGTACATGACTGGCGGCGTGGTGTGCGTGCTCGGCCGCACCGGCGTGAACTTCGGCGCCGGGCTAACGGGCGGCTTCGCCTACGTGCTCGATCTGCAGCGGGACTTCGTCGACCGCTACAACCACGAACTCATCGACATCAGCCGCATCCATGGCGAGGCCATGCAGACGCACCAGCTGCACCTCATGGGCCTGATCGAGCGCCACGTGGAGCAGACCGGCAGCGAGTGGGGCGCGGAGCTCCGGGGCGACTTCCGCACCTACGTCGGCAGGTTCTGGCTGGTGAAGCCCAAGGCGGCTTCCATCGACTCGCTGATCGAAAACCTGCGCAGCGCTGCCTGATGCACCTGGGTCCGGTAAAAAGCAGCGTCTTGCGCCGGAGGACACATGGCTGACAAGAACCTGCAGTTCCTGGATATTCCGCGCACCGAGCCGGAAAAGCTGGCGGTGCCGGCCCGCATCTCGG
>DAIDKA010000315.1 GCA_027451085.1 Gammaproteobacteria bacterium | reverse complement strand
TGAGATCGTCGTAGACGATGAGAACGTCGCGACCCTGTTCCATGAAGTATTCCGCCACGCTGGTCGCGGCGTAGGGGGCGATGTACGTCAGCCCCGCCGGATCGTTGCCCGCGGTGACCATGACGATCGTGTACTCGAGCGCCCCGCGTTCGCGCAGTGCGGCGATCGCCTTGGCCACCCCCGCGGCGCGCTGGCCGATGGCGCAGTAGATGCACACCACGTTCTGGTCACGCTGGTTCACGATGGCATCGAGTGCGATGGCGGTCTTGCCGGTCTGGCGGTCCCCGAGAATCAGCTCCCGCTGGCCGCGGCCGATCGGAATCATGGCATCGATGACCTTGATCCCCGTCTGCAGCGGCTGTTCCACCGGAGCGCGATCCATGATGGCGGCCGCCGGCCGTTCCACCGGCAGACGCGCCTGCGTGGCGATGCTTCCCCGGCCATCCAAGGGACGCCCGAGAGGATCGATGACCCGGCCCAGCAATCCCAAGCCGACCCCCACGTCCATGACGCGATGAGTGCGCTGCACCTGCGCACCCGCCTGCAGATGCTGGTAGTCACCGAGCAGCACCACACCGATTTCGGCTTCGTCGACGTTGAATGCGATGCCGGCCGTGCCGCCTGGAAAGCTGACCAGTTCTTCATATCCGACCCCAGGCAGGCCTGAGACCATGGCGATGCCGGTGGACACGCGGGTGACCGTGCCCACTTCGCGGGCCGTGAGCTCCGGAACCAGGGTGGCGTCAGCCTGGTGCAGCTCGCCGAGGGCGCGGTCGACGGTGGCCGCCAGATTGATGGAAGGGGCGCTCATGTGATTGCAGCCGGCACTGACGCAGGCTCCGCCGGTACAGTCCTGCAGCGAGCTTCCAGGATCCGGTCAATCCCCTCCTCTAGGCCCGCAAGATAATCCCCCACGCTCCAGGCCAGCCTGTGGCCCGCTGCCGTGAAGTCGATGCCGCAAACCAGCCCCACCGCGGTCTCGAAGTGAACGTCAGGGTCCGATGCGCCCAGCGCTGCCAACGCGGTCCGGATTCTTGCACGGGTGTCCGGCGCCAGCTCGAAAGCACTGCGCACGACGGGGGTGTTCGCACTTGTCGCGGCAGTGAGCAGCAACAGGCGTTCGGCCTCGCCCAGCGCCTGGAGGTGTCCCAGGAACACCTCCACCATGGCGTCATTGAGCTCCACGTGGGCGAGATCCTGGAGTGTCTTGCCGACGATCTCCAGCACCACCTGGCGCACCTCACGGGCGAGGGTCAGTTCGAGCTCCACCTGTTCCGCTCGCAGCACGGCGAGCAGGCGCGAGCGCTCCGCAGCGCCATCCTGTCGCGCCTGCTCCAGCAGCTTCGATCGCAGCGCCGCCGCCTCCTGAGTCGCCTGGTCAAGGAGGGCGGCACGATGCTGCTCGAACTCCAGGCGCCTGCCGCTGAGGGCCTCCCGCTCCGTGTTTGCGGCCGCTTCGGCGCTGGCGGCGGCTGCGAGCTGGGCGGCGATCCGCTCTTCGCGCCGGCTGATGGCCTGCAGGACCGGTTGGTAGGCAAAGCGCCTCAACAACCAGACCAGGATCAGGAAGTTCAGGGCCTGCGCGGTGACTGTGAACCAGTCGATCAGCATGGCTTACTTCCCGGCGTGAGCCAGCACGATGTTCCAGAACGGGTTGGAGAAGATCAGGATCATCGAGATGACGAAGCAGTAGATGGCGGTGGACTCGATCATCGCCAGGCCGACGAACAAGGTCCGGGTGATCGTGGCCGATGCATCCGGCTGTTGCGCCAGTGAAGTCAGCGCCGATGCCACAGCCCGCCCTTCCCCCAGGGCGGGTCCCATGGTGCCGAAGCCGGTCGTAATACCGGCGGTGATGATCGAGACCGCTGCGATAACCGTTGTGCTGTCCATATCGACTCCTGAGTTCACTTGCCGGGGTTCCGCCCTGCGGCGTCGGGTTGCGGCACGGATGCCCCGCTGCCGGTGGCAGCCGCGATGTATACAGCGGCCAGAATGCTGAATATGTACGCCTGGACCATGCCGGTAAGCAGCCCGAGCGAGGTCATGACCACCGGGAAGATGAAGGGCGTGACGGTCAGCAGGATCGCCACGATCATCGAGCCGCTCATCATGTTGCCGAACAGGCGCACCGCCAGCGCCAGGGTGCGTGAGAACTCCCCGATGACGTTGAACGGCAGCATGATCACCGTGGGTTCCAGGTAGGACTTGAGGTAGCGGGCGACACCCTGCTCGGCGATGCCGAAAGCCGGCACCGCGGTCCACACGCACAACGCGAGTGCCGCCGTGGTGGACAGGGAACTGGTGGGGGGCGTGTAGCCGGGAACAATGGTGAAAAGGTTGGCCGTTGCCACGAATACGAACAGTGTGCCCAGGAACCCGAGGTACTTGCGGGGAGGATTGAGGCCGACCGCCCGGATCTGTTGTTCGATGCCGGTGACAAGGATTTCCAGCAGGTTCTGCCAGTCCGAGCGCTCACCCCCCGTGCGCAGTCCTCGCGTGGCGAGCCGCGCCCCGGCCAGGAGAAACAGCATCAATCCCCAGGTGTAGGCGATCGTCGCATTGACCTTCAGCGGTCCATGCTGCCAGAGGATGATCTCGTCGGGGCTAAGACGCACGGGCGGTGCTCCGGTGCGCGCGCGCGGTGACAGACGGCGCAAAGCGCGTGACCAGCATCCGGGCGACCAGGAATCCCGCAAGGCAGGCCATGTAACGCTCCCAGCGTCCCGCGCCGATCAGGTAGAACCCGGCGAGGGTGCCCCCCATTCGCAGCAGCAGACTTGCCGGGAACCAGAGTGCAGAGCGCTTTGCGTCCAGTCCGCACCTGACCGTCCACCACAGCCCGAGATGAAAGGCGGTGCCCAGCACGAGACCGCCGCCGAAAGCCAGCGCCAGAAGCAGCGGCTCAACGAGATTCATCATGATCACTCCTTTGGAGATCCGCCATTGCGCGAGCGACCCAGCGCCACGCCGTCCAGCAGCCCACGGCCAGCCCACCGACCAGCAGTGCCAGGGTCCACGAGTGCCCCCCCGGGTGATGCCGGTCCAGCCACAATCCCAGAGCTGCACCCAGCACGGTGGGTGCGCTGACGGACCAGCCGATCAACCCCATCATTCCCAGCCCGAACGGCACCACCCGGGTGCCGTCTGTGCGCGCCTTGAGCTTGCGCGCCACCTGCGTGCGAACCTGACGGGCGAACGGCTCATTCACGATGCAAGGCCGCCACGCGGCTGACGAACGCCGTCTCTATCCGGGACAGCTCTGCACGCAACTGCTGCTCCGCGGCCGCCCGCCCGCGCAATTCACCGTCGACCGCGGCACGCAATTGCACCAGATCAGTCCCCGCGACAGCATTGCGGACCGACACCAGGACCTCGGGCCCGGCTTTGACCAGGGTGCCCTCATCGACGGCCAGATAGGTCTCCGGCTGGCCTTCGCACTGGTAGACAAGAATCCCCGGCACCAGCGCCGCCACGCAATCCAGGCGCCGCGGCAGCAGTCCGACCGAGCCGGCGCGCGTCGCGGCGACGATGCGTGCCACGCCTGTTCGTGCAGCAAACACCCCGTACGGCACCAGCACCTTGAGGTTCATCAGCATGGATTCGCCTGCGCCCGTGCCGGCTGCAACGCCTCCTCGATGGCGCCGATCATGTACAGCGACCGCTCCGGGGCGTCCTTGAACTCATCATGCAGAATGCGCTCACAGCCATCCAGCGCGTCCTTGCGGCTCACGAGCCTGCCGGGAATCGCGCTGAACTGCTCGGTGGTGAAGAACGGCTGGGTCAGAAAGCGCTCCAGCCGGCGGGCCCTGGCGACGACCTTGCGGTCATCCGGTGACAGCTGCTCCAGCCCGAGCATGGCGATGATGTCCTTCAGATCCTCGTACTGGGCCAGTGTGGCGCGGATCTCGCGGGCGATGCGGTAATGCCGCTCGCCGACGATGCCGGGGGTGAGCATGGTGGAGCTGGACTGCAGCAGGTCCACGGCGGGAAACAGGCCCTCGCTTGCGCGCTTGCGGGACAGTACGAGAGAAGAGGAAAGATGCGAGAAGGTGTGGACGGCCGCCGGATCGGTCAGATCGTCTGCCGGCACATAGACGGCCTGGATGGAGGTGATGGCGCCGGCCTCGGTGTTTGCGATCCGCTCCTCGAAGCCCGCCAGCTCCGTGGCCAGGGTCGGCTGGTACCCCAGGCGCGAGGGCATCTGACCCAGCAGGCCGGACACCTCCATGCCGGCCTGGATCAACCGGAAGATATTGTCCACCAGCAGCAGCACGTCACGGTGCTCGGCGTCCCGGAAATATTCGGCCATGCTCAGTGCGGCGTGCCCGACGCGCAGGCGGGCGCCGGGAGGCTCATCCATCTGGCCGAATATCATGGCCATATGGGGTAGAACCCCCGCATCCTTCATGTCCCTGTACAGCTCCTCGCCTTCCCGGCAACGCTCGCCGATGCCGCAGAAGATGCTGACGCCGTCCTGATGTCCGACCATGTTATGGATGAGTTCAGTGAGCAGCACGGTCTTGCCGACACCGGCACCGCCAAACAGGCCCGCCTTGCCACCGCGCTCCAGCGGCACCAGGACGTCGATCACCTTGATTCCAGTCTCGAAGATTTCGGAACTGGCCGAGCGCACGGCCAGCGGCGGTGGCTCACGGTGCACGGGATGCGCTTCGACATCCGTCAATGCAGGACCGCGGTCGATCGTATTTCCAAACACATCGAACATCCGGCCGCGGATGGACTTGCCGACGGGCACCTGCAGCTGAGCGCCGGTATCCTGCACCTCGGCACCGCGGGCCAGGCCTTGCGTGGCGGTCAGAGCAATGCCCCGCACCGTGCGCAGATCCACCTGCAGCAGAACCTCGATCACGATCTGCCGCTGCGCGCCGGCGCGCAGCACGGAATAGACGGGCGGCAGGCGTTCATCGAATCTCACATCGACGACACTGCCCCGCACAGAAACGACCGAGCCCAGGTTCACGGTGGGTGCCGGCTCTAGCCCGTGAATCCGGCCGGTGCGCCCGCGGCGAACGACCGCACATCGACTTCGTGTTCGGCGGCGATCCAGTCCTCAAGCTCATGGCCTGGCTCGAACCCCCGGGCCTGCGCGCGGAAGTAGGCGGTCTCGCGCACCTTCGCGTCGCGGGCCTCACGCGCCTCGGATGTCTGGTCTTCACTGTGCAGCGTTTCATGCAATCCAGTGGGAACGCAGGCTAGAAACGGTTCGGCCGGCGGATTGACGGGGTCTTGCAGCATGCGGTGTCGTGCGTTCATGTCAGCCTCCTGGATTGATCAGGAACAGCCATTGTCCTTCACACCCAAGATATAGTGAGCGGCGTCATCGTATCGATCAGGGGAAGTACCTAGCCCGAGGATATAACCGCCGTGCCCGGGGCCGCTCAGACAGGCAGCGCCTCGCGCAGCAGCAGGTTCTCATGCAGGCAACTGTGTCCGCAGTAGTACGGATGTTCCGCAGCGGATCCCTGCAGCATCATCTGCAGCACGACGCCCGCGACCTGCGGAGCCACCCGAGATGAAATTGAGCACAGCAACCAAAGCCCCGCGGCACGCAACAGGCTGGACGGTGCTTGCTGCCGCGCTTGCCACCGCCTTCGCCTCGGCCACCCTGCAGGCGGAGGAGATCACGCTCGATGCATACGGCCGCGCGCTGCACGTACGTGCGGACGTCATGAATGGCCAGCGCCAGTTTCAGCGCTGCAAGGCCTGTCACGGCCCCGACGGCCATGGCAGTGGCGATGGTCTGGTGCCGGCCATCGCCGCCCAGCAGTTCCGCGTCATCGTCTGGCAGCTCATCGACTACGGGCAGAACAAGCGTTGGGACGTGCGGATGCAGTCAATGGTCAGCGGCCATGACGCGTTGTCCGTGCAGGACATCGTGGACGTCGCCGCCTTCGTCAGCGACCTGCCGCCCGTAGCTGGCGGCAACACCGGCAACGGTCAGTACGCCGCCCACGGAGCCGATCTGTTCCGGCGGTCCTGCGCCCGGTGTCACGGAGCGGACGCCCAGGGTGACGACATGCAGCGCACGCCCAAGCTTGCGGGCCAGAGCTACGGCTATCTGCTGCGGCAGATGCACGATGCCGTCGAGGGGCGACGGCCGAACTTCCCCCCGAGCCACATAAGGCGCCTCAAATCACTGGAGTGGAATGACCTCCAGGGCGTCGCCGACTATCTGTCGCGGCTGCCGCCTTGAGCGTGGCGGTGCGCGGGCACAGGCATCACCAGGATGATCGCGGCACGCCATTGAACCACGGTCGGTATTTTCCGCTACGTAAAACCTCTGATACCGCTGGTCATCGCGTGGAGCCAGCATTCAGCCAGTGACGGAGCGGATCAGGCCCGAAGGGCCGCAAACAGGCAGGCAGGAGACGGTCAATGTATTCACGAATTCTGGTTCCAGTCGACGGCAGCACACCCTCATCCCTTGGCCTGCAGGAGGCCATCAAGCTGGCGAAGGCTCTGCATGCCAGCATCCGGCTGATACATGTCATCGACTGCAGGTCGCTGGCATCAACAATGAGCGACGGGAGCGAATATGTCCAGATCCTGGAGGGGCAGCGGGTGGCTGGCAACGAACTGCTGTATGCGGCTCAGGCCCGGGTGAGCCACGAGGGCATCGAGGTTGATTCTTTCCTGGTGGAAGCAACCGCCGAGCCCATCGGCTCCTGTGTCGTGGGCAAGGCCCGGGAATGGCATGCCGATCTCATCGTCTGCGGCACCCATGGGCGCCGCGGAGTGGAACGGTTGCTCATGGGCAGCGATGCTGAATACATCCTGCGCCACTCCCCGGTGCCTGTACTGCTGGTCCGCGCACCGCGCCAGCCCGCAGAAAAGCAGCATGCCGCGTGATTGGCGGCATCAGGCGCGCCGCGTGGGTTCAGGCACTACCCCTTCAGGCAGCTGCTCATAAAGGACTTGCGATCCGCGCCCTTCAGCGCCTTTGCCTTGGCTTGCCTGTTGCAGTCCGTCATCTTCTGCTGCTGAGGCGTCAGGCTCTTGGTGGCCGCGGCCGGGGCGGACAGGCAGGACTTCATGAACGTCTTGCGCTCGTCGCCCTTGAGCTGCTGCGTCTTGGCGTTCGCATTGCAGGTCGTCATTTTCTGCTGCTGCGAATTGGGTGCAGCCGCCGCATCGGCATGGGCCATGGAAATCATGCCCACCGCTACCACCATCGCCGCCGTCATGGACTGGATCATGCGCATCATCGTCTCCCTGTATCCCATCGTGGGGTTTTAAAATCTGGTCCTGGTCCGGGGCGGGGCTGCCCTGGCTTGCGCCCGGGCTACCGTCGCGCCGCCGCGAGTATCCGCATCAGCGTTTCCACCACCCGGGTCACGTCCGCCTCCTGCATCGAAGGGAACAGCGGCAGGGTGAGAATATTGCGTCCCGCATATTCTGCGTGAGGGAAGTCACCGGGGTTCCACCCCTGCGCCCGGTACAACGCGAACAGGTGGATCGCGGGATAATGCACGCCGGTGCCGATGCCGGCGGCGTGCATCTGTTCCATGACCGCGGCGCGTGGGATCGTCAGTCGTTCCCCGGGCAGCATTACCTGGAACATGTGCCAGTTGGAGTGGGTGAAGTCCGGCATCGGCAGCCCCAGGCCGGACCCGGCGGCATCGCGTGCCGCAAACTCCCTGAAATACAGCTGCGACAGCTGCGTGCGACGCCCATTGAAGGCCTGCAGATGCGGCAACTGCCCCAGCCCGACGCGGGCGGCGACGTCGGTCAGGTTGAACTTGCCGCCCGCGACCTCGACCTCCATGCCGTCGAAGCCGCTGCGTACCACGCCCTGCAACCGGTACTGCTCCGCCAGCTGCGCCTCGCGCCCATCGTTCAGCACCAGGCAGCCACCCTCGATGCTGGTGACGTTCTTGTTGGGATGGAAGCTGAAGGACACAAGGTCCCCGCCCGCTCCCACCAGTTCCCCACCGTACCGGCTGCCGAAGGACTGCGCCGCATCCTCCAGCACGCGCAGCTTGTGCCTGCGCGCAATGGCATACAGCCGCTCGCGGTCCACGGGCAGCCCGGCGAGATCTACCGGCAGCAGTGCCTTGGTGCGCGGCGTGATCGCCGCCTCGATGCGCGACAGGTCGATGTTGCGCGTCACCGGATCGATGTCCACGAACACCGGCCTCGCGCCCACCGCCAGCACCACGTTGCTGGTCGCAACCCAGGACAGCGGCGTGGTGATGACCTCATCACCGGGTCCCACGCCCATGATGCGCAGCGCCACCTCCATGGTGCCGGTGCCGGAGTTGAACGCCCGCACCGGACGCCCGCCCAGCATCGATGAAACCGCGGCCTCGAAGGCCTTCACCTGCGGCCCGGAGGTGATCCAGCCGGAGCGCAGCACTTCCACCACTCCCTGGATGGTCGCCTCGTCGAGCGTCGGCCGCGTAAAGGGCAGGAAATCCGGTTTGCTCATGCGTGTTGCACCCGTGCCAGGACGATGACGCCGGCGCAGATCAGCGCCACCCCGGCCAGCTTGGGCAGCGACAGCGTCTCCCCGAACAGCAGCGCCGCGAGGAACAGGTTCACCACGTAGCCGATGGACAGCATGGGATAGGCAATGCTGACGGGTACGCGCGACAGCGCCCCGAGCCACACCACCACGCTCACTGCATAGCAGGCCAGGCCGCCCCACAGCGGCCATGCGCGCAACAGATGCAGCACCGCCGTCCGGGACACCTGGCCGCCATCGGCCACGAGCGCCCCGCTGCTGCGGGTCGCGGCCTTCAGCAACAGCTGCGCGGCCGCATTCAATCCCACGCCGCACAGCAGCAGAGCCCAGGTGATGAGCGTCATTGACGGCTCACGATCAGGTGCTTGGGAGAAGACGCGCGCAGCACCATGGGCAGGCCGTCGGCCTGCAGCCGCGCATAGGTGCGCGGTTCCACCACGGCCAGCGCCTGCGATCCGGCACGCCAGGCGGACTCGAAGTCCGCCACGGTGGGTACGAAACGCTGCGGCGCAAGCGTGAGACCGAAATCAAGCTCACCGCGCCATTCGACGAGCGTCACCGTATGCTCCAGGTAGAACGTCAGGCTTTGATCATACGTACCGACGCTGTACACCGGAACATCACCAGCGCGTACTGCCTGCAGCAGTGCCGGTGGCAGCTGCGGCGCCAGCGTCGAGCCCGAATACAGCGGCGCCACGGCGATGGCGGCCCACACCGCGCTCATGAACGCGGCATAGCCGGCGGCGCCGGTCACGGCCACGGGTCTGATCCGGCCGTGTGCGCGCCAGGCGGCAACCGCGCCAGCCAGGAAGCAGGCGCCCATGAGGGCCAGCGGCCAGCGGATGCCGATGAACAGCGGCGCGCGCGCCGGATTGTGCAGCAGCACGGGCAGCGCCATCGCGCCTGCCAGCACGACGACACCCAGCACCGCCAGCAGCACCGCGGTACGCCTGATGTCGCGCCTGAGTGCATCCTCGGGCAAAGCCGCCATCAGCAGCGCCAGTTGCGGCAACAGCGGCAGGATGTACGGGATCAGCTTGGAGTCGGAGGCGGAAAAAAACACGAACACCACCGCGCACCAGGCCCAGGCGAAGCGCCGCAGGTCAAACTGCGTCCGCGGCAGCTGCGCGCGCCAGCCGGTGGCCAGGGCGCGCAGCGCCGGCAGCAGCCACGGCAGGCTGCCCGCAAGCAGCACCGGGATGAAGAACCACCACGGCTGGTAGCGGTCCTCGATCTTGGTCAGGAAGCGCTGAAAATGCTCGCGCACGAAGAAGAAATCGAAGAACTGCGGCAGGCGGTGCTGGATCAGTGCCAGCCAGGGCAGTGACAGCACGAGGAACAGCGGCACACCACGCAGCAGTTCCAGGCGCCGCCACGGCTTCAAGTCCCGCTGCAGCAGTGAGTACAGGATCAGGCTCAGCAGCGGCAGCGCACCGGCCACCAGCCCCTTGGTAAGGAAGGCTGCGGCCGTGCCCGCCCACGCCAGCAGCATCAAGCCCCGGCGCTTGCGGCCCTCGGCGCGCTGGGCGGCGCAAAAGCCGTAGAACGTCACCGTCATCCACGTTGTCAGGCCCATGTCGAGCGTCAGCTGCTGCCCCAGCAGCACGAACAGCAGCGAGCTGCCCAGCATGATGGCTGCACGCCACGCCGCCGCGGACCCGAAGCCCTGCGCCGCCAGGAAGGTCACCCACACTGTGACCAGGGCACACAGCGCGGTGTAGAGGCGCGCGGCCCATTCGTTGCGGCCGAACACGGCCTCACTGATGGCGCTCGCCCAGTACTGCAGCGGCGGCTTCTCGATGTACACCAGTCCGTTCAGGTGCGGAATCACCCAGTCGCCAGTGGCGAGCATCTCCCGCGGGATTTCCGCATAGCGGCCCTCGTCGGGGTTGAACAATCCGCGCAGACCCGGCAATAGCAGCCAGGCGAGCAGCGCCAGCAGCAGCGCTGTCAGCGCCAGCGGTCGCAGGCGCACTCGCACCATTCCCGGATCAGCACCGGCGGCGCCCCCCGCGCTCACAGCGTGGCCTGCCCCGACACGGCAAGCAGGCCGGAACGGCCCGGCACCTCGCCCATGACGATACGCCCACGGCCGATCGACGCCTGGTCGAGGCTGCCGGCATAATCGCGCAGCGCCACCACCGAACGGCCTTCGGCGAGCCACGCCCGCAGCAGCTTCTCGAACTGCGGCAGCAGCTGCTGGCCCTCCAGCTCCGCGTGCAGGGTGAACACGTGCCCGGCATCGGCGTCGATCCGCGACAACCGCAGCACCTCGTCGGCCGCACCGTCGGCGTCGCGACCCTCCACGCCGATCAGTTCATCGAAGGTGGGCAGCGTCGTCGGTATCTGCAGACAGCCGCCGATGACATCGCTCATCACGGGCCAGAACGGCCGCGGGCCGCGGCCGTCGCTGGCATAGCGCAGCCCCGCTTCTGTCTGCAGCACCAGGGTGTGCGGATTGATCTGCCAGCCGGCGGCGGCATGGGACCGCGCCGGTTCACCGAACACCTGTGCGAAGGCATCGGTGGCGCGCTGGTATTCGCGGCGGGTCCAGGCTGCAGAGGCTTGCGCCACACCGTCCTGCCAGCGCACATGGTCGTAGCAGTGGATGCCCACTTCAAAACCGGCAGCGCGTACGGAACGCATGACGTCACCGGCGCGCCGGCCGATATTCGGCCCGGGCAGCAGCACGCCGTACATGAGCGTCCTGAAGCCATAGTGGCCGGCGACATTGGTGCGGCGCACCTTGCCCAGGAAGCCGCGACGGAACACGCGCTTCAGCGCCCGGCCGGTGTGATCCGGCCCGAGGCTGAAGTAGAAGGTGCCGCCGACACCCAGCCGGCACAGCAGTTCCACCAGCCGCGGCACGCCCTCGCGGGTGCCGCGCAGCGTGTCGACATCGACCTTCAGCGCCACCGGCCGGTTCAAGCCGCCCACCCTTGCCGACGTTGCAGCCATCCGCAGGCGCGAGACTACTGGTTCTCGACCAGGGCACGTGCCGCCGGGATGTCGGCCTCGTAGGACTCGAAGACATTGCGCAGCGCCGTGGTCATGTCGACGGCGGGCTTCCAGCCCAGCTCCTGCACGGTGTTCTCGATCCACGGCACACGGCTGCGCACGTCCTGGTAGCCGGCACCGTAGTAGTTGTCGGCGGTGACCTCCACGACCTTCACGCGGCTGGCGTACTCGGCATAGGCAGGGATGGATTTTGCGGTCGCCAGCATCATGTCCGCGAGCTCCCGCACCGACAGGTTGTTGACCGGGTTGCCGATGTTGTAGATCTTGCCCGAGGCCACTCCGCCGGGGTTGGCGATGATCTTCAGCAGGGCATCAATGCCCTCTGAGATGTAGGAGAAGCAGCGGCGCTGGGTGCCACCGTCCACCAGCTTGATGTCCACGCCGCGCACGATGTTCCCGAGGAACTGCGTGAGCACGCGCGAGCTGCCCTCCTTCGGCGTCATCATGCGATCGAGGCCCGGGCCGATCCAGTTGAACGGCCGGAACAGCGTGAAATCAAGCCCGCGGTCCTGGCCGTAGGCCCAGATGACGCGGTCCATCAGCTGTTTGCTGCAGGAGTAGATCCAGCGAGACTTGGGCACCGGCCCCAGCACCAGCGGCGAATCGTAGGGATGGAACTGCGCCTCCTGCGACATGCCGTAAATCTCTGACGTCGAGGGGAATACCACGCGCTTCTTGTGCTTCACGCACTGGCGGATCAGCGGCAGGTTGGCCTCGAAGTCCAGCTCGAACACGCGCAGCGGGTCGCTGATGTAGGTCGCAGGCGTCGCAATGGCCACCAGTGGCAGCACTACGTCGCACTTGCGGATGTGATATTCCACCCACTCGCGGTTGATGGTGATGTCGCCCTCGAAGAAGTGGAACCGGGGATTCCCCATGACATTGCCGAGCCGGTCGTTGTCCAGGTCCATGCCGTAGACCTCCCAGTCGGTCTGCCGGATGACGGCCTCGCTCAGGTGATGGCCGATGAAGCCATTGACACCCAGGATGAGCACCTTCTTCATGATCGTGTTTCCTTAAGCAATTCGAGCGGCGCCGCGCCGAAGCGCCGGCGGAATCCGTGTGCGTCGAGCGGCGCGCCATCCACCAGCAGGGTGTCGATGCCGAGCCGCAGCCCGTCGCTGCAATCCAGGTACAAGCGCTCCCCGTCCGTGTATAGACAGGGCGCGGCCTGCGGGTGGGCGGCAGCATCGCCGCTCCAGCGTGAATGCGCAAATACCAGGCGTCCGGCCCCTGTGTCGGTGAAGGCCCCCGGGAAGGGAGGCGCCACCGCCCGGATCAAGGCATGCACCCGGGATGCCGGCCAGGACCAGTCGATGCGGCCGTCCTCGGGCTTGCGGCCGCCGAAATAAGAGCCCCTGGCGAGGTCCATCGGCATGCCCGGGGGCGGACCCGCCTGCATGGCGGGCAATGCGCGCGCCAGCACCCGGGCGGCAGCCGCGGCCACCTCCAGCGACACCTCAAGTGCATGGTCATCGATGCCCACCGGCACCGGCTCCTGCCCCACGATGGCGCCGGCATCCGGCTTCTCCACCATGTAGTGCAGGGTCGCACCGACGCAGGTCTCGCCGTTGGCGATGGCCCAGTTCACCGGCGCGCGGCCGCGATAGCGCGGCAGCAGCGCGCCGTGCATGTTGAGCGCACCCCGACGGGCCAGCCCCAGTACGCAAGCCGGCAGCATGGAGCGGTAGTAGAACGAGAGGATGTAGTCCGGAGCGATGGCCGCGATGCGGTCGGGCCAGGGGGCCTGCGCCGGATCGACGCCGGTGATGGTCTCGATGCCGTGCTCGCGGGCGAGCGCAGCGACGCTGCCATGCCACTCCCCCGGCGGGTCCTCGTAGGTGAACACCAGCGGCACGCGCACGCCATGCTCCAGGAGCGTACGCAGGCAACGCAACCCGACCTCGCTGTAGGCAAACACGACGGCGCTGAACACGGCGTGGTTCAGGCGCCCGGCAGTTCGAGCGTCTCGCGCGCGGCATCGGCAGGCGTCGCTGCGCCCCGCTCCAGCACCGCCGCCACCATGTAGCGCGGCCGGCCCCGCACCTGCTCATAGGTGCGGCCCACGTACTCGCCGATCAGGCCGATGCCGAACAGCGCCAGGCCCAGCAGCAGGAACACGACGGCGAACAAGGTGAACACGCCCTGGACTTCCGGGCCGAGCAGCAGGCGGCGCAGCACCAGCAGCAGCACCAGCAGCCCGGAGAAACCGGAAACCGCCATGCCCAGCATGGAGAACATCTGCAGTGGCGCCAGGGTGAAGCCGGTCATCAGGTCGAAGTTCAGACGGATGAGCTTGTAGAAGGAGTACTTGGAATGACCCGCATGGCGCGCCTCGTGCGCCACATTGATCTCCGTGGGATTGCGCGCATACAGGTAAGCCAGCGCCGGAATGAAGGTATTGACCTCGAGCGTGGCATTCACGGCGTCGATCACGGGCCGCGCGTAGCCACGCAGCATGCAGCCATGATCCGTGATGCGGATGCTGGTGGTGCGGTGGCGCATGGCGTTGATGCCCTTCGACAACCAGCGGCGCCAGAAGACATCGCGCCGCCCCACCCGCACGGTGCCCACATAGTCGTGGCCGGCCTCGAAGGCGGCCAGGATGTTGCCGATCTCCTCGGGCGGGTTCTGCAGGTCAGCATCCAGGGTGATGATCAGCTCGCCCCGCACATGCTCGAAGCCGGCCATGATGGCCGAGTGCTGGCCGAAGTTGCGGCGGAAGACGACGACCCGGGTGTGTTCCGGGCAGGCCTGGTACTGGGCCCGCAGCAGCGCCACCGACCGGTCGCGGCTGCCGTCATCGACAAAAATGCATTCATAGCTCGACCCCAGGCTGTCGAGCGCCGAATACAGGCGCTTGAACAGCAGGGGGAGGTTCTCCTCCTCGTTGTATACGGGAATCACGACACTGATGCGAGGGGCGGACACCATCTGGAGATTCCCCCGCGCCGGGTTCACAACTGGAGCCATCATGCTGAAAAAGCGATGTTAAACCGCTAGTTTAGCTGCTTGCAGCCGTCGGCGACAGCACCGGACGATCGCACCCGTGGCAGGCTTGTGACCGCCACCGACCACGACCCTGGCATGGCCTTACAGGCTCATCGCGACGGTCTTGATCTCCATCAGCGCCTCGATGCCCTCGCGGCCCTTTTCCCGGCCCCAGCCCGACTGCTTGTAGCCGCCGAACGGCAGCGCCGGGTCCAGGCCTGCGCCGCCGTTCACCTGCACGGTGCCGGCGTGAATGCGCTTGGCCAGCTTGTGCACGGTGCCCACGTCCCGCGACCAGATGTAAGAGGACAGACCGTAGGTGGTGTCGTTGGCGACCTTGGCAATGGCGTCCAGGTCCTCATCGCCAAAGGGCATGGCACAGATGACCGGGCCGAAGATTTCCGCCCGCACCACCTTCATGCTGCGGTGAGTCTGTGCAAGCACGGTGGGCTGCAGGAAATAGCCTTCGCTGCCCTGCCGCTTGCCGCCCACCACAACCTCGGCGCCTTCGGTGATGCCCGATTCGATGTACCCTGAAACGCGGTCCAGCTGCCCCTGCGACACCAGCGGCCCCATTTGCGAGCCGGGTTCCAGGCCAGGGCCGACCTTGAGGTTCCTGGCCAGGCCGCTGATGCCCTCGATCACCTGGTCGAAGACTTTTTTGTGTATGTACAGCCGGGAACCTGCAACGCAGATCTGGCCGGAATTGACGAACACGGCCATGGCCGCACCCGGGATCGCCTGGGACAGGTCCGCATCCGGGAACACAAAGGTGGGTGACTTGCCGCCCAGTTCCAGGGCCACGCGCTTGAGCGTCGGGGCACAGGCCTGCACGATCCACTGGCCGGTGGCGGTGGAACCGGTGAAGGAAATCTTGTTCACGTCCGGGTGTTCCACCAGCGCCTTGCCCGCGGTGTTGCCGTAGCCGGTGACAATGTTGATGACGCCAGGCGGGAAGCCCGCCTCCTGCACGAGCTTACCCAGCAGCAGCGCGCCGAACGGCGTCAGCTCGGCAGGTTTCAGCACCATGGTGCAGCCGGAAGCCACCACCTGTGAGACCTTGTCCGCCTCCATGGCGAAGGGGAAGTTCCAGGGCGTGATGCAGCCGACGACCCCGATGGGCTCGCGCAGCGTGTAGGCAAACTTGTCGGGCGCGGACAGCACCGGCACGCGGCCATCGATCTTGCCGGCCCAGCCGGCGGCATAGCGCATGCTCTGGGCGGAACCCAGGGCGCCGCCGAACTTGCCCATGCCAAAGGGCATGCCATTGTCAAGGCTCAGGGTCTCCCCGATCTGGTCGGCCGCGGCCTCGATCAGGTCGGCCAGCTTCCACAACAGCTTGGCGCGCTCGATCGGCGGCATCGACGGCCACGGACCACTGTCGAAGGCGGCGCGCGCGGCCTTGACCGCCAGGTCGATGTCGCTCGCGTCACCCGCCGCAATCCGGCCCAGCGCCTTGCCCGTGGCGGGATTCAGCACCTCGATGGTCTGGCCGGCGCGGGACTCAACCCACTGGTTGTTGATGAACAACTTGTGGGGCTGCTGCAAAAAGGCATGAGTGCGGTCACTGACGGCAGGCTTGACGACGGCGTTCATGGCTAACCTCGGTTGAAATCCGGCCACTGGCAAAACAGCGGGACGCCCTTATGACATGGCCCCCGCGACACTGCAACTAAGCGCGGTCTCGACAGGCGCAGCCTGTAAAATTTCGCCCATGCCTGGTACGCCCTCGAACCTGCGCCTGCAATTCGACCCCGCCCTGCCCGTGAGTCACCACCGGGAGGACATCGTGCGGGCGCTGGAAACGCACCGCGTGATCATCGTCGCCGGCGCCACCGGCTCGGGCAAATCCACCCAGCTGCCCAAGATCTGTCTGACCGCCGGCCGCGGTCCAGGTTCCAGCCAGGGCGGTATCATCGGCCACACCCAACCACGGCGCATCGCGGCCCGCGCCCTGGCTGCGCGCATCGCCCACGAACTGGGCAGCCGG
>DAIDKA010000314.1 GCA_027451085.1 Gammaproteobacteria bacterium | reverse complement strand
GGCAGGCCACCGACAGGTCGGATAGATCCCGGGCGACGACCTGGGCGGCCTCCGTCCGCATGGCGCTGTACCACGGCTCGCCCTGCGTGGTGATGCGGGCATGAAGGTCGATGGGTCTGAGGCCGTCCGCAGGGGCATCGGCCGCCTCGAAGCGCTGCAGCAGGGTCCGTTCGGTGGAGAACGATGGGCCCAGTGCCAGCCGATCCAGGATGTCCGGGGAATGGGACGTCCAGTTCGGAGGGGGGTTCTCGGTGCCGAAGCGCGCGGAAAAGTAATCGGTCAGGTTGGTGTGTCCGACGGCAGGGTCGAGGTACCGGGCCCGGTCGCGCAGCAGGGACTTTTTGACATAGGCGTCCACCCAGGGGCCGACCTGTCCGGCGAAGCGCAGGTCGCAGGTGGCAAACCAGTCGAAGTAGCTGATGCTGAGTTCCGGCCGGGCTTTGCGCAGGGCTGCGAGCCGGGTTTCAAGATCGTTGCTGGGGACGTAGTGACGGGCTCCCGCGAACACGGCGTGTGACTGCACGAACACGGCGTCCAGTTTCCGGGGCAGGCGCCGGGGCTCCAGCGCATCAAAGGGCATCGCCCGGAAATGGATGCCGCTGCGGGCAAAGCGGCTCCCGTAGTGCAGCCAGGCATGGAACTGCGGATAGGCCAGTCTGTCGTCGATGTAGGCGAGCAGCACGCGGCGGATTGCTCTGCGTGGGAACGGGCGGGCGAGCAGTCCTCGGCCGAGGGCTGACAGGATCGGGACCTTCCCGTGTCGCAGCCAGGCAAGACGAGCCCCCACCCTGTTGACTTCGATCATTGGCGCACATTACCGCAAATTAGGTGCGTCGGATGCGAACCCGGATGGCACAATCACGGCACTGTTTAGGTGTTGCAGGATGCTTATGCCGGCCCTGACCGATCCAGGCGTTCACGCCCATGCCGCCTCCGGTGCTGACGCGGCTGTTCCTGCGACGACCCGCAAGGGCATCATTCTGGCGGGGGGGTCAGGCACCCGCCTGCACCCGGTGACGCGCAGCATCAGCAAGCAGCTGCTGCCGGTGTACGACAAGCCGATGGTGTACTACCCGCTGTCGACGCTGATGCTGTCGGGAATCCGCGACATCCTCCTCATCTCCACTCCCGAGGACTTGCCATTGTTCCGCCGGTTGCTGGGGGACGGCGCGCAGTGGGGGCTCAACCTGCAATATGCGGAGCAGCCCCGGCCCGAAGGGCTGGCACAGGCCTTCATCATCGGGCGGCAGTTCGTTGGTTCGGGTCACGTGGCCCTGGTGCTCGGGGATAATGTTTTCTATGGCCATGGCCTGCCGGAACAGCTGCGCTGCGCCGCCGCCGTGAGCCATGGCGCCACGGTGTTCGCCTACCGGGTGAGTGATCCGGAGCGCTACGGCGTGGTCCACTTCGACGCGCGGGGCATGGCCCTTGGCATCGAGGAGAAGCCGGCTGCCCCCAAATCCAACCATGCCGTCACCGGGCTGTATTTCTACGACAACGCCGTGCTGGACATCGCCGCGGGCCTCAAGCCCTCGTTGCGCGGGGAGCTGGAGATCACCGATGTGAACCGCGCCTACCTGGATCGCGGCCAGCTGTCGGTCCAGACCCTGGGGCGCGGCGTGGCCTGGCTGGATACCGGCACGCATGAATCCCTGCTGTAGGCATCCATGTTCATCGAGGCCATCGAGACCCGCCAGGGCCTGAAGGTGTGCTGCCCGGAGGAGATCGCATACCGGGCGGGCTGGATCACGGCCGACGCGCTTGCCAGACTGGCCCAGCCGCTGGCCAAGACCGGCTATGGCCGGTACCTGCTGGACATCATCAGCGGGGTGGCCTGATGCAATTCGAGCCCACGCGCATCCCGGACGTCGTGCTGGTCAGACCCAAGGTGTTCGGGGACTCCCGTGGTTACTTCCTGGAGACCTGGGAGGAGCGCAAGTTCGCGGCCGGCGGCATCGACGCCCGCTTTGTGCAGGACAATCACAGTTTTTCGGCGCGGAACACCCTGCGGGGCCTGCATTGGCAGGCGCAGCAGACCCAGGGCAAGCTGGTGCGGGTGGTCGCCGGCAGCGTCTACGACGTGGCAGTTGATATCCGCCGCGGTTCCCCGACGTTCGGCCAGTGGGTGGGCGTGACTCTGTCCGCTGAGAATCACCACATGCTGTGGGTGCCCGCGGGTTTTGCACATGGCTTCGTGGTGCTGTCGGAGTCGGCGCACTTTCTCTACCGCTGCACGGATTTCTACGCACCGCAGTACGAGCGCACCATCCTGTGGAATGATCCGGACCTGGGCATAAAGTGGCCGCTGCCGGCGGGTTCCACGCCCATCCTGTCGGCCAAGGATGCCGTGGGCATGCGCTTCCGCGACGCCGAGTGCCTGTGATGAAGGTGCTGGTCACCGGTGCCGAAGGGCAGTTGGGACGCCTGCTGCTGTATACGGCGCCAGCCGGCGCCGAGGTCGCAGGCTGGGGGCGAGCGGATCTCGATATCGGCGACGCCGAGGCCGTGCAAGTGCGGGTGCAGGCACTGAAGCCGGCGCTGATCATCAATGCCGCAGCCTACACGGCGGTCGACAAGGCCGAATCCGAACCTGATCTGGCCGCGCGCGTGAATGCTGCCGGGCCGGCCAATCTGGCCGCGGCCGCGCAGGCCGTGGGCGCACGGCTGGTGCAGGTGTCCACCGATTTCGTCTTTGATGGTGCGGCGGGCAGCCCTTACCGCGCGGATGCGCCCACCAACCCGCTGGGTGTGTATGGCTGCACCAAGCGCGATGGGGAACTGGCGGTGCTCAGGGCGCTGCCGCAGCATGCCCTCATCGTGCGCACCGCCTGGGTATATGCCGCGCAGGGGCGTAATTTCCTGCACACCATGCTGCGGCTGCTGCGTGAGCGGGGTGCGGTGCGCGTGGTTGCCGACCAGGTCGGGACACCCACTTCAGCGCGCTGCCTGGCCCGGGCGCTGTGGCGGCTGGCTGACGCCGGGACCTGCGGAGTGTGTCACTGGACCGATGCCGGGGTGGCCAGCTGGTACGACTTCGCCGTGGCGATCGCGGAGGAGGCCGCAGCGCTGGGCCTGCTGCCGGCGGGTGCTGCCGTGACGCCCATCGCCACCGCCGACTTCCCCACGCCTGCCCGCCGCCCGGCCTATAGCGTGCTGGATAAATCATCGCTGCCCGCCGGGCTCGCCCCGGCCCACTGGCGCCAGGAACTGCGCGCCGTACTCAAGGAGATCTGAGCGTGTCCAGACTGCTGGTCACCGGCGGTGCCGGGTTCATCGGCGCCAACTTCGTCCATCACTGGCTGCGCCAGCACCCGTCGGATCGCGTGGTGGTGCTGGACGCTTTGACCTATGCCGGCAATCCCGAGAATCTGGCCACCCTGCAGGGCAGTGCGTCACTGCGGTTCGTGCAGGGGGACATCGGCGACACGCCGCGGATCGAGGCGCTGCTGCGCGAGGAGAGCATCGACACCATCGTGCACTTCGCGGCCGAATCGCATGTGGACCGCTCCATCCACGGTCCGGATGCCTTCATCGCCACCAATGTCGTCGGCACCCACGGGCTGTTGAAGGCGGCGAGGCAGGTGTGGCTGCAGGAGGGCCTGGCGCCGGCGCACCGTTTTCACCATGTGTCCACGGATGAGGTCTATGGGTCGCTGGGGCCGGATGATCCGGGATTCAGCGAGGCCACGCAGTACCAGCCGAACTCGCCGTATTCGGCCAGCAAGGCCGCCTCCGACCACCTGGTGCGGGCCTACCACCACACCTACGGGCTGGCCGTCACCACCAGCAACTGCTCCAACAACTACGGGCCGTTTCATTTCCCCGAAAAGCTCATCCCGCTGATGATCGTCAACATCCTGCACGGCCGGCCGCTGCCGGTGTACGGCGACGGCCGCAACGTGCGTGACTGGCTGCATGTCAGCGATCATTGCCGCGGGATCGAACTCGTCCTGGGCCAGGGCAGGCCGGGAGAGGTCTACAACATCGGTGGTGGCGCGGAGTGCGAGAACATCGCGCTGGTGAAGCTGCTGTGCCGTGTGGCCGACGAGGCGTTTGCAGAAGATCCGCAACTGCGGGCGCGCTATCCGCAGTCCCCCGCGGCGGCCGGCAACGCCGCGAGCCTGATCACCCATGTCAAGGACCGCGCCGGCCATGACCGCCGCTACGCGATCGACTGCGGCAAGATCGAGCGCGAGCTGGGATACCGTGCGCAGGTGAAACTGGAAGCGGGCATCCGCGACACCTTCGCCTGGTATGTCGCAAACCCGGGTTGGTGGCAGCGCGTGATGGATGGCAGCTACCGCAACTGGCTGGCCACGAATTATGGCCGCTGAGGCGGGATCGCGGCATCAGTGAAATCATTGGCGTCCCCAAGGGGATTCGAACCCCTGTCGCCGCCGTGAAAGGGCAGTGTCCTGGGCCTCTAGACGATGGGGACGTCGAGGCGGGGGGCGAAGCGTACACGGACCTGCGCCCGCGCACAACGCATCCTTGAGCTTGTCTGTGGTGACCCTCAGGGCAGATTGCGGGCCGAGTCGGCCGGTAGCCGCAGCACGAACCGTGAACCCAGCAGTGTGACGAGCCTGGGCGCCTGAACCAGGTAGCGGCGGGCCAGGCGCCTGGGGTTCTGCGACAACCGGTAGAGCCACTCCAGGCCGGCCCGCTGCATCCAGCGTGGCGCGCGGCGTTCGCTCCCGGTGAGAAAGTTGATGGAGGCGCCGATGCACAGCGCCAGGCCGCGGGCGGCACCACGCAACTTCAGGGCGTGGGCCAGCGCCTCCTGCTGTGGCGAGCCCACGGCCAGGAAACAGAACCGGAACGGGCTGCTTGCTTCGATGAACCGCAGGCACTGCTCGACGGCCTGCGGGTCCCGGATGAAGCCCATTGGCGGGTTGTAGTGCCGCAGGTCGGCCAGATGGTGGCGTTCGGCCAGGAACCGGGCCTGCGCCGGGCTGCCACCGATCACCACGATGCGGTCCGCCGGGGTGATGATGCGCTGGAACAGTGCGGCGGTCAGGTCCGACCCGGTGCATACCGGCAGCCGGATGTTCCGCAACCGCCGCAGCAGTTTGCTGGCAAGCCGGCTGTCCATGAGCACGAAGGCGGCGGCAGCGTAGTGCTCCCGGAACCCACGGTCGTTCTCGCAGCGGATCAGGTGATCGACATTGGGAGTGACCACGAAGCCATAGCGGTCCTGCCCGAAGGCGGCGGCGACCGGCACGAAGCGCGCGAGGTCGAAATCGTCGATGGTGTGGAGGATGCCGGTCAACGTGGCGTGCGCACTCAGTACGCGTTCTTGCTGCCGCGGACCATCAGGCCGACGGTCTGGAACAGGATCCTGATGTCGAGCCAGGGCGACCAGTTGCGCAGGTACTCCAGGTCGTAGCGCACGCGTTCGCTCATCTTCTCCAGTGTTTCGGTCTCCCCGCGCAGGCCGTTGACCTGCGCCAGGCCCGTGATGCCGGGGCGCACTTTATGGCGGATCATGTAGCCGCTGATGAGCTTGCGGTACATCTCGTTATGGGCCACGGCATGGGGCCGGGGACCGACCAGGCTCATGTTCCCCTGCAGCACGTTGAACAGCTGCGGTAGTTCATCCAGTGAGCTGGCGCGGATGATGCGACCCACCCGGGTGACGCGCGGGTCGGTCCGGGTCGCCTGCCTGACAACCGGGCCGTCCTCCGTCGTCACCATGGAGCGGAACTTGTACACCAGGATTTCCTCCCCGTTGAGGCCGTAGCGGCGCTGACGGAACAGCACCGGTCCGCGGGAGGTCAGTTTCACGGCAAC
>DAIDKA010000313.1 GCA_027451085.1 Gammaproteobacteria bacterium | reverse complement strand
GGCAGCACCGCATGCAGTTGGCGCAGCAGCGGCGTCATGAACAAAGTGTTGCCCAGCCTGCCGTTGATGCGGACCACCAGCACGGAACGGATGCCGGACACGTCGAGCGGCGGTGCGTTCCCGCGCGTGCCCAGGAGCGGCCGCAGCGCAAGTCCCAGGCCGTGGCGCAGCCGGGCCCGGGTTTCACGCAGGGCGCGTCGCAGGCGAGCGCCGGCGCCAGGGCCTGCTGGCATGGTCGGCAGACCCTAATTGGCAGGGGGTTCCTGTCCAGGCTTCGGATCAGCCAGCGGGAATGTCTGGGCGCCAGCGGCCGGGGGCGGTGCGGCGGCCGGCGGCGGTGCAGCCGCCGGAGCAGGCGGCGGGGCGGCCTCGGAGGAGGCGCCGGTGCTGCGCATCACCGCCTCGAGGAAGCGGCGCGCCTCGCTGTTGTCGGTGTGCAGCGTGCCGTCGAGGATGTGCTGCACGTTCACGACACCCTTGTCGTAGAAGCGGGAGTTGGCACGGTCGTCGATGGTGATGGCGCTGCCGTCCAGTGCCACGCCTCCGAACAGTCCGCGGCTGCGCGAATAGGAATAGACCTCGGCCGACAGCGTCGGGTCGGTGGCGGCGGAGGCCTGGCGGCCCACGGGGCCCGCGGCCACGGAGGCATCTGCCCCCAGGGTGAGCTTGCCGCTTGAGATCCGGTCGATGCTGCGGCGGGTGGTGAAGACCAGGATCACGTCAGTGGACTGCAAGCCCCATTGGAAGCCGATGCTACCGCCGGTGAGGTTGACAAACACCGGATCGCTGAAGTGGCCGCTGGCGTCACGGGCCACCAGCACACCGTTGCCGCGCTGGCCGCCGAGGAAGAACGCAACCTTGGTGACGTCCGGGACCACGGCGATGCCATAGGCGCGTTCCAGCAGCCGTTGCGGCAGCGCCTGGTCGGGCGAGGACATGGAGTCGTTCAGCACCTGGCTGGCCGTGAGCAGGCGGGCTTCCTCGCGGTCCTGCGCCCGCACGGGCTGGACGCTGAAGCCCAAGGCCACCAAGGCAACGAGAGCCACGAGGCTGGTGCGGTAAAGCATCGGCGTTATCCTAAAGTATCAGTTTGAATAGATATGGGTTGAAGCTTACTCCACACCCGCCTCCAAGTGGACTGCGGCGCAGCCTGTCAGTTCCATGATCCCCTGGCAACGGGCAAGCCCCTGCCGGGGCTTGGTGCTGGTGCGCCGAGAGCATGGTTTTCATTGCTCCAGCAGCTTCCCGATTTCGGCGGCGTACACCTTTTCATCGCCGGGCCTGTAGCCCTCGTGCAGCAGCCGCAGACGGCCCTGGCGGTCGATGAAGGCGCTGCTGGGCATGCCCTGCACCTTGTACAGCCCGGTGAGCATCGCGCCGGTGTCGTACAGCACCGGGAAGCTGACCGGAGTGTGCGCAAGGAACGCGTCCGCGGCCTTCCTGTCGTCGTCGATGCTGACGCCGATGAGCGTGAAGCCGCGCTTGTGGTACTTGCGGTAGATGTTTTCCAGCAGAGGCATCTCCTGCCGGCACGGGCCGCACCAGCTGGCCCAGATGTTCACCATGACCACCTGGCCGCGGTATTGCGCGAGTGTTCCGGTGCCGCCGGCGCGAGCCGGCAGGCTGAAAGCCGGAGCCTGCGGATCAGCGGCGGGCGCGATCTGCACCGCGGCCAGCAGGGCCAGTGCGGGAACCAGGAACAGCATTCTCAAAGGCATGTGCATATTACACCGCAATGACTAATTTGAAACCTCCGCGAAGGGTATCATGGGGTACGGCCCACACAGCAGATCCTGCCCATGAACCTGCAGTCCGAGATCGAGTTCTTCACCGACCTGCCGCTGATCGACAAGGCCCGCCTGCTGAACCTGTTCCTGCACCAGCTGGCCGCCGAGGCGCGCGGCGCTCAGGGTGAAGCAGCGGATGCGCTGACCGACGGCCCGAGGCTGCGGTTCAGCAACGAGCTCATGCATCGCGTGACACGCATCATCGACCAGCTGCTGGCCGGGGATGCGATGCGCCCGGCCGACGAGGTCGTGCTGCGGATGCTGCTGTCGCCACGAACCGACACAGACGTCGAACGCATGGTGCTCGACGCGTACCAGCGTGCCGTGCGGGGCTTTGAGAGTTTCGGTACCACTGTACTGATGAAATAACGCCACCTTGCTGGATCAAACCCTCACCCAGGTGCTGATCCTGCTGGCCGCCGCGGTGCTGGTGGTCGGGCTGGTGCGCCGTGCGGGCTGGCCGCCGATCCTCGGCTACCTGCTCGTGGGCCTTGCGCTGGGTCCGCATGCGCTGGGGCTGCTGTCCACCTCGGCTGTCGGCGCCGACCTCGGTGACATCGGGGTGGCCTTCCTGCTGTTCGCCCTGGGGCTGGAGTTTTCGTTTCCACGGATGATGGCCGTGCGGCGCGAAGTGTTCGGCCTGGGCAGCCTGCAGGTGGGTGTGACCGTGACGGCTGCGGCGCTGGTAGGGCGCGCCTGCGGCCTCTCATGGTTCAGT
>DAIDKA010000312.1 GCA_027451085.1 Gammaproteobacteria bacterium | reverse complement strand
CGCGGGCGTGCCGAACTACTTCGGTCCGCAGCGCTTCGGTCGTGCGGGCGGCAACCTCGAACCGCTGGTGTCAGGATCGCTTCCGCGGCGGCGTGACCAGGGCTTCGCCTTCGTGCTGTCCGCTGCGCGCAGCCTGGTGTTCAACGCTGTGCTGGCGCGGCGGGTGCTCGATCACAGCTGGAACCGGCTTCGGGCCGGCGATCTTGCCAACCTGGATGGCCGTGGCAGTGTGTTCGCGGTCGATGCCCTGACCGCTGAACTGGAGCGGCGCCTGGCGGACTTCGACATCCACCCGACGGGCCCGATGTGGGGCGCGGGCGATCCGGGCAGCCTGGGTGAGGTGCAGCAGCTGGAACGCGCCGTGGCGGATGAGTTTCCCGCCGCGTGTGCCCTGGCGGTGGACTCAGGCCTGCGCCAGGAGCGTCGCAGCCTGCGGCTGGCCGTGCGGGAACTCGCGCACCAGTTCGAGGGGGATGCCCTCACGGTGAGCTTCCGCCTGGGGAAAGGCAGCTTCGCCACCGCGGTACTGCGCGAGCTGTTCGATGCCCAGCCCGGCGCGCAGGATGCCGGGGAGTGAACTGCTTCGGTGGTGACAAGCGTGGTTTCTGCCGGGCCCTCAGGCGGGCTTCAGCAGCACGTAGACGGCACCCGTGCCGCCCGCATCCCGTGCCGCGCTGGTGAATGCAGCGACCTGCGCATGCTGGCGCAGCATGGCGTCGACAGTCTGCTTCAGCACCGGGCCGGTTCTGCCCGCGCGCAGTCCCTTGCCGTGGATGATGTGCACGCAGGTGGCGCCACGGACCAGCGCTTCGCACAGGAAGTCGTACAGGATCAGCCGCCCCTGGAGCGCTGTGACACCGTGCAGGTCGAGCTGCGCCTGGACCGGAAACTGGCCCCGGCGCAGCTTGCGCAGCGTGGCAGCTGTCACGCCCGGCCGGGCATAGTGCAGTTCATCACCGGCCAGGATGCTGCTGTCCAGCCGCAGATCAGCCGACGCAGGTGCCGCCTCGCCGCCACGGGAAGCGCGCACCCCGGGCTGCGGCCGGTGGGCTGCGGCCGGCGCCCGCTGCGTGGTCACCAGCGGCCTGACGTCGCGCATGGCGGAGCGGAAGCAATCGGCTTCATCATCGGCCAGGGGTTTCAATCGACCTCCCGCAAGTGCTGTCCAGAAGCTATATTTGCGCCCGCCCGCCCCAGGGCATCGACAGCATAAGATAACAGCGTGAAAATCCTTGTCAGCAACGACGATGGCTATCTTGCCGTCGGCATCCGTCACCTGCGCGCCGCAATGCTCGAGCTGGGTGAAGTCACGGTGGTGGCACCCGATCGCAACCGCAGCGGGGCGAGCAATTCACTCACCCTGGAGGTGCCTCTGCGGGTGTTCGAGGCGGAGCCGGGTGTGAAGGTGGTGACCGGCGGCACGCCCACGGACTGCGTGCATATGGCTGTTTCCGGGCTGTTCGACTTCGATCACGACATCGTGGTGTCGGGCATCAACGATGGCGCCAACCTGGGGGACGACGTGTTGTACTCAGGCACGGTGGCCGCCGCCGTCGAGGGCCGGTTCCTGGGGCTGCCGGCAGTGGCGGTGTCGTTGTGCACCAGTCCGGACGGCGCTCGCCACTTCGCCACCGCCGCGCGCGTGGCGCAGCGGATCGTGCGGCGGCTGCAGGCGCAGCTGCTGCAGGGACAGCTGCCGGACCGGCCCCTGATCCTCAATGTCAATGTGCCGGACCTGCCGTTCGAGGCGCTGCGCGGTCTTCGCGCCACGCGCCTGGGCAACCGCCACCGCTCGGAGCCCATGGTCGAGATGCGCGATCCGCACGGCCGCCCCGTCTACTGGGTCGGACCCGCGGGCGAGGGCGAAGATGCCGGGGAGGGCACCGACTTCCATGCCGTGGCGCACGGTTTCGTGTCCGTCACGCCGCTGCAGATCGATCTCACCCGTCACCAGGCGCTCGAACCGCTGGGCCGGTGGCTGGAGGGCGTCGATGGCTGATACGCGCCTGGCAGGCATCGGCATGACCTCGGCCCGCACGCGGGACCGCCTGGTGCAGCGCCTGTGCGACCAGGGCATCGCCGATCCGGTGGTGCTGGAGCGGATTCGCAGCGTTCCGCGCCACATCTTCGTGGACGAGGCCCTGGGCAGCCGCGCCTACGAGGATACTGCGCTGCCCATCGGCTTCGGCCAGACCATCTCGCAGCCCTATATCGTGGCGCGCATGACCGCCGCGGTGCTGGAGGGTGGCGCGCGCCTGTCCAAGGTGCTGGAAGTGGGCACCGGCTGCGGCTACCAGACCGCGGTGCTGGCGCCGCTGGTCATGCAACTGTACACCATTGAACGCATCGAGCCCCTGTACCAGCGCGCCAGGGTCCGCATCCACGAACTCGGGCTGAACAACGTGCGGCTGCGGCACGGGGATGGCACCGTGGGCTGGAAGAGCATGGCGCCGTTCGATGCCATCCTGGTTGCCGCCGCCCCGCAGACTGTTCCCGAGGCGCTGCTGCAGCAGCTGCGCGTGGGCGGCAGGCTGGTGGTGCCCGTGGGACCGGATGGCCGCCAGGAGCTGATCCGCTTCACGCGCAGGGACAACCGCGTGGAGCGGCAGTCACTGGGGCCGGTGCAGTTCGTACCGCTGCTGGACGGCGTCGCTGCCAGTTAGCGGGACCTCAAGGAAACAACGCCGCGAGGACGCGCCGGTCCTCCTGCGCCAGGATATTGAACGTCCTGCAGGCGGCGCCAAGGTCCATGACCTCGAGTCCGACGCGCCGCGCGGCAAAGGCCGTGCGCACCACGCTTTGCGGGAACTGCTGGCGGGCGCCGGTGCCCAGCAGCACGACCTCCGGCTGCAGCTCGAAGATCACATCCAGGTCCGCCGCGGTCAGAGCCATCACCTCGGTGGCGCTCCAGTCCTCGATGATGCGGTCCACGGTGATGATGCACGGCGCGCGCAGCACCTGCTGGCCGGTGCGGACCTCGCCCGCGGCATACCCGCGGATGAGGTTGATGTCAGTGCGTGAGTCGAGCGTGAATTTCATGTCATGGAGGCAGTGTCGGCCCGCCCCTGTACGATACGCCACATGAGCGAGGTGGCAATCATACTGTCCGACGTGCCGGCTGTTGTCGCGGATGTGGCTGCAGGCCCGGCGCCCGCCTGCGTGCCGGCGCTGACCCGCCTCGGGCGCTTCGGCCACGGCGCCAGCGTCACAGGGTGGCGTACCTGGCTGGCCGGCTGGCTTGGCCGGCCGGACCTCGCGCCGCTGGCGGAGGTGTCCCCGGCGGTGGTGGCCGCGGCCACCATGGAGAACGCGCCGCATGGCAGCCTGTGGCTGGCCACGCCGGTACACCTGACGGCGGGCCTGCGCAGCGTGCACATGCCTCCCGACGGGCTGCTGCGTCTTGATGCCGGGACGGCGGACGACCTGATGCGGCAGTTCAATGCGGACTTCGGGACCCTGGGATTCATGCTGCGACCCGTGCCAGGCGGTGGCTTTCTGGCGCAGGGACCGCGGTTCGAGACACTGCCGACCACCGTCGATCCTGCGAGCCTGCTGGGCGCCGACCTCGCCGGTGCGACCCCGCAGGGGCCGGGCGCCGCGCCGCTGCTGCGCCTGGGCGCGGAACTGGAGATGTGGCTGCACGAGCACCCGCTGAACCTGGCGCGCATGCGCCAGCGCCTGCCCTGCATCAGCACCCTGTGGTTGTGGGGAGGTGGCCTGGTCCAGGCGCCGGCGGTCAATGCCGCAGGGGCCGGCACGGCGGTGCTGGGTGACGATGCATTTGCCGCCGGGCTGTGCGCCTTGAGCGGCGGGCAGTACCAGGGTGGAGCGCCCGATGTACGGACCATCCTGGATGCTGCGGAACGTCAGGCCCGCGTGGCGGCGGTCGTTGCGCTGCTCGCCACGGAGCCGGCGTCGCTTGCGGCAGCAACCACGATGCATGAACTGCTGCAGCGGCTCGACGCGCAACTGCTGGCACCGCTGCTTGCCGCCCTGGGCAGCGGTGGGCTGCAGCGCCTGTCCCTGGTGGCCAACGGCAGCGTCACGACACTGGGTGCGCGCGCCGGCCTGAAGTTCTGGCGCCGCGCGCGCGCG
>DAIDKA010000311.1 GCA_027451085.1 Gammaproteobacteria bacterium | reverse complement strand
GAGGAGCGTTCAGCTTCACCGCCTGCTTGCGCGGACCCTTGCGGGTACGGGCATTGGTCTTGGTGCGCTGGCCGCGGACCGGGAGGCCGCGGCGGTGGCGGAGGCCGCGGTAGGTACCGAGGTCCATCAGCCGCTTGATGTTCATCGAGACCTCGCGGCGCAGGTCGCCCTCGACCGCGAACTTCGCGATCTGGGAACGCAGCGCGTTGATCTCGGCTTCCGTCAGGTCCTTGACCTTGGTGTTCGGGGCCACGCCGGCCGCGGCGCAAGTCTCCTTGGCGCGCGTGTTGCCGACACCGAAGATGTGGGTCAGGCCGACCCACACGTGCTTGTTCATCGGGATGTTGATTCCCGCAATACGAGCCATGGCTTAACCCTGCCTCTGCTTGTGGCGCTGGTCGCTGCAGATCACATAGACCACGCGCCGGCGGCGCACGATCTTGCAGTTCTTGCAGATCTTCTTGACTGACGGACGTACTTTCATAGGAGTGTCTTTCCGGTAATGGCGTGGCGCAGGCTCAGGGCGGAACCCCGGGCCTCAACCACCTTGGCCTGACCGGCCATAGCCGAGCAGGTTCGCCTTCTTGAGGAGTCCCGGGTACTGATGGGACATCATGTGTGCCTGCAGCTGCGACATGAAGTCCATCACCACCACGACCACGATCATCAGCGAGGTGCCGCCGAACTGGAACGGGACACCCTGCGAGGAAACCAGGAACTCCGGCAGCAGGCATACCCCCGCCACGTACAGCGCGCCCCACAGCGTCAGCCGGGACAGCACCTTGTCGATGTATTCGCCGGTCTGCACGCCCGGGCGTATGCCGGGAATGAAGGCGCCGGACTTCTGCAGGTTCTGGGCCGTGTCGCGCGAGTTGAACACGAGGGCAGTGTAGAAGAAGCAGAAGAACAGGATCAGCAGGGCGTACACCACCAGGTGCAGCGGCTGGCCGTACCCCAGCGACGCGGCCAGTTGCTGCAGGAAGGCGCCGGCACGGCCCGAGGCGCTGCTGCCGAAGAAGTTGGCGATGGTCGCCGGGAACAGCAGGATGCTCGAGGCGAAGATCGGCGGGATCACGCCCGACATGTTGAGCTTGAACGGCAGGTGGCTGCTCTGGCCGGCGAACATCCGGCGCCCGACCTGGCGCTTGGCGTAGTTGACCGGGATGCGGCGCTGCGCGCGCTCCACGAAGACGACGAAGTACGTCACGCCCAGGACGATGATCAGCAGCAGCAGGGCGAACGGCCCGGACATCTCCCCGGTGCTCACGGACTCGGCGGTGTTGCCGATCGCGCCCGGCAGCTGCGCCACGATGCCCGACAGGATCAGCATGGAGATGCCGTTGCCGATGCCGCGCTCGGTGATCTGCTCGCCCAGCCACATCAGGAACAGGGTGCCGGTGGTCATGGTGATGGTGGCGGTGGCCAGCCAGGCCACGCCGCCCTGGATCACCATGTGGTTGGTCTGCAGCGCCACCGCGGCCGCGAACGACTGGAACGCGGCCAGCACCACCGTGCCGTAACGCGTGTACTCGGTCATCTTGCGGCGGCCGGACTCGCCCTCCTTGCGCAGCTCCATCAGCGACGGCATGACCATCGACATCATCTGGATGATGATGGAGGCGGAGATGTAGGGCATCACGCCCATGGCGAAGATCGACAGGCGCTGCAGGGCACCGCCCGAGAACATGTTGGCGATGCCGAGGATGCCGTTCGACTGGTCGTTGAAGAAGCGGGCCACGGCGGCCGGATCGATCCCCGGCACCGGGATGAAGGTCCCGATGCGGTAGACCACGAGGCCGCCGATCAGGAACGCCAGCCGGCCGCGGATCTCGGCGAAGCGCGAGGCTTCCCCGAGGGCGGCGGCGGGACTGGTGAGCGACGGATTGGCCACGGTTTGCTTCCTGGTTGCGTTGCCGGGGGGCGCTGCGGTCAGGCCTCGACGCTGCCGCCCGCGGCGACGATGGCGGCGGCGGCACCCTTGGTGGCGCCCACGCCCTTGAGCGTCACCGCGCGGGCGATCGCGCCCGACAGGATGACCTTGGCGACCTCGGCATGGACCGGCACGACGCCGGCGGCCTTCAGGGTCTCGAGGGTGATCTCGCTGCCCTCGACCTTCGCCAGCTCCGACAGGCGCACCTCGGCGCGGGTCGCCTTGATGGCCGAGCGGAAGCCCACC
>DAIDKA010000310.1 GCA_027451085.1 Gammaproteobacteria bacterium | reverse complement strand
TCGACACCGGCATGCGCCGCTCCTGCTTCGTCCAGGTGGACCTCGCCGACATCGCCGCGCGCGCGGTGGATTTCTATGTGCCGGCGGCGGAGGAGAAGAGCATCAGCCTGTCCTTCCGGCAGGCGGCTCCCGCCACCGTGACGGCCGGCGACGGCGTACTCATCGCACAGGCGGTCAACAACCTGATCGACAATGCCCTCAAGTACACCCCGGCCGGCGGCGCTGTGAAGGTGGTGGCGGATGCCCCTGACAGCGGCACCCCTCGCATCATCGTGGCCGACACCGGGCCCGGCATCCCTGCCACGCAGCGGCCGCGGGTGACAGAGCGCTTTTTCCGCGGCGACGCCAGCCGCGGCACCCCGGGGGTGGGCCTGGGGCTGTCGCTGGTCGAGGCCATCGCCCGGCTGCACGGCGGGACTTTGTCCCTCAGTGACAATCAGCCAGGCCTGCGGGCCACCCTGGACTGCCCGGCCGAGCCATAGGCGGGCACCCGGCGGCCGGTGCACAATAGCGGGGCGCCTGACCCGCGCCGCATACCAGATTCAATGAGGGGGATTTCCATGACGCGTCATTTCGCGCTCCTGTCCGTGTCGGCCTGCGCCACGCTGCTCACCGCCTGCGGCGGCTCATCGGGCACCACCCAGGCGCCGCAGGGCGACTCCGCTGCGCAGCCCAGAGCGCGCTACGGCGCCGTCGATGGCCAGCGCATCCTGACGCAGGACGGCAGCGACTGGCTGTCCACCGGCCGCACCTACGATGAACAGCGCTTCAGCCCCCTGAAGTCCATCGACACCACCAACGTCGGGCAGCTGGGGCTGGCATGGTTCGCGGATTTCGACACCCGTCGAGGCCAGGAGTCCACGCCCATCGAGGTCGACGGGGTGGTCTACGTCACCACGGCCTGGAGCAAGGTCTACGCCTATAGCGCCAAGACCGGCCGGCAGCTGTGGGGCTATGACCCCAAGGTTCCTGGCGAGTGGGCTGTGAATGCCTGCTGCGACGTCGTCAACCGCGGTGTCGCGGTGTGGGACGGCAAGGTGTACGTGGGTACGATCGACGCCCGGCTGATTGCACTCGATGCGGGCACCGGCAAGGTCGCATGGACCGTGAACGTCGGCGAGGACAGCAAGCCGTTCTCCATCACCGGCGCGCCGCGCGTGGTCAAGGGCAAGGTCCTGATCGGCATCGCAGGCAACGAATACGAGCAGCGCGGCTACCTCAGCGCCTACGACGCCGCCACCGGCAAGCTCGACTGGCGCGCGTACTTCGTCCCGGGTGACCCGTCCAAGGGCTTCGAGAACCACGCCATGGAAGCGGCCGCCAGGACCTGGGGCGGCACATGGTGGAAGAACGGCGGTGGCGGCGCACCCTGGGACGCCATCACCTACGATCCACAGACCGACCTCGTGCTGGTGGGCACCGGCAACGGCGCACCCTGGGCGCTGCGCGATCCCGACCCCTCGCACGACAACCTCTACACTGCCTCCATCGTCGCGCTGCGCCTGTCGGACGGCCAGTACGCCTGGCACTACCAGACCACGCCGCACGAGGACTTCGACTACGACTCCACGCAGCAGATCATCCTCGCCGACCTCGCCATCGACGGTGTCAAGCGCCACGTGGCCATGCAGGCCAACAAGAACGGCCTGTTCTACGTGCTGGACGCCTCCACCGGCCAGCTCATCTCGGCCAAGGCGTTCGTGCCCGGGGTCAACTGGACCAGGGGCGTGGACATGAAAACGGGCCGGCCGGTGATCAATCCGGCGTCGCGCTACGATGAAACGCACAAGGGCTTCATCGCCAGCCCCGGTCCCTTCGGTGCGCACAACTGGCACCCGATGTCCTTCGATCCCGACACCGGCCTGGTGTACATCCCCGCGTCCGTCACCGACTTCGGCTTCGTGGCCATCAAGGGCGACGACAACCCCATGGGGCAGAAGTGGAACGTCAGCATGACCGGCGGTGGCGCGCTATACGCACGCGAGCACAGACAGCCGCTCAACAAGGGCGTGCTGGTAGCCTGGGATCCCGCACACGGCAAGCAGGCCTGGGCCATCCCCATGGGCGACAGCCGCACCGGCGGCACACTGACCACGGCCGGCGGGCTGCTGTTCACCGGCGACAACGAACACAAGGACTTCGCGGCCTACAGCGCCACCGACGGCAAGCAGCTGTGGCGCTCCCCGGCCCAGACCGCCGTGGTGGCCGGTCCCATCAGTTACCGGGTTGACGGCCAGCAGTACGTGGCCGTGGTGGCAGGCGGCAACGCCACGCCCGACGGCAACCCCAATTACTACGCGCCCAACTACTCACGCCTGCTGGTATACAAGCTCGGTGGCACCGCCACCCTGCCACCGCCCGTGCCAGCGCCGGTGCAGGTGCTGAACCCGCCGCCGGCCTTCGGCACCAGGACGCAGCTCACCCACGGCGCACAGCTGTATGACCGCTTCTGCGGCACCTGCCACGGCGCGGAAGGCCAGAGCCACGGCATGTTCCCGGACCTGCGCTACAGCGGCGCGCTGCAGAACGCGGACGCCTTCCAGACCATCGTGCTCAAGGGCGCGCTGTCCCAGAACGGCATGGTGTCGTTCAAGTCGGCGCTGTCACCAGCCGATGCCGAGGACATCCGCGCCTACATCACCGCGCGCGCGATCTGGTCCAAGAGCCACAAGGACACCGCGACGGCCGTGGTGCATTGAGTCGATGTCCGGTGCGACCTTGAAAGTACTGCCGTCGAGCCTGCTGACGGAGCTGGCCGCGAAAGCCGCGGCCAGCCCCCGCGGGCGTGCCCACTTCAACGTGCACGCCTCGGCGGACGATCCGGTGCAGCGGTTTTTCGTCGCTGCCAGCCGCGACTCCTACTTCAGGCCGCACCGGCACCTCGCCCGTTCGGAGATGACCGTGGTGCTGCGCGGCCGCTTCGACCTGCTGCTGTTCGACGACGCCGGCAACTTCCGCAGCCGGCACTCGGCCGGCGGCCACAGCGGCAACCTCGGCTTCGAGGTGCCGCGCGCCACCTGGCACACGCTGCTCGCGCTCGAGGACGGCGCAACCTTCCTCGAGGTGAAGCAGGGTCCATATGATCCGGCCACCGCGGCGGAATTCGCGCCGTGGGCTCCGGCTGAAGGTGACGCCGCGGTGGCGCAATTCCTTGAGCACCTGCGCCGGTGCTGAACCTGTGCCTGCAGCGGCCGCGGAGCAGCCTCGGCACAAGCCACCGCGGATCGACCTTGCAGGCCCGACCGCCGCAGATCAAGTGGTGGTAGACGCCGGCGAGGCAGCGGTGCTGCTGGTGGTGGCGGGCGACAAGATCACCGACCTGCCGCCCGTGATCGCGGGCCTGCGGCAGTACAGCGGCTTCACCGCCTTTCACGTGGTATGCCCGCCGGGTGCAGTGCCAGGGGCGCGCCAGACGCTGGCCGGCGCAAGTGGCGTCACAGTGATCGATGAAGAGGCTGTCGTCACGGGCCTCAGCGCGGCGGCCATGCCGCAGCACCTGCCACCGCAGCTGCCCGGAGGACGCCACCGCGGCATCGGCTGCTGGTACTACCAGCAGTTCCTCAAGATGGGCTACGCGCGCTTCGCTCCGCAGCTGTCGCACTATCTCGTGTGGGACGCCGACACGGTGCCCCTGCGGCCGCTGTCGTTCGAGCGCGGGGCACGCACGCTGCTGACCACCGGCTACGAATACCATCGCGATTACTTCCTGACCCTCGCCCGGCTGCTGCCGCAGGTGCCGGTGCCGAAGGTTTCACACATCAGCCAGCACATGCTGGTGCAGACCGGCGACATGCAGGCGCTGCTTGCTGAACTGGACGCGCACGGCCTGCCCTGGTGGCAGTACATCCTGTCATGCCTGACCGGCCGCTCCCCGCACCAGTTTTCCGAATACGAGACTTATGCGGCGTACTGCCTGGCGCGCTGGCCGCAGCGCTACCAGAGCATCCGGCGGCGCTGGCTGCGTGGCGGGCGCTCCTGGTTCCAGGCCGGGCTCACGCAGGCCGATTACGCGGGCCTGGCCGACCTCTACGACTTCATCGCCTTCGAGGACTGGGACAACAGCGCCCGGCGGCGGCGGCGCGCCCGGCGGCGGGTGTTCAAGGAGCGCCTGGCCGTGTGGGTGGAGCGCCGCACGGGCCTCAGCTGGTACCCGCGCTAGCAACCCCGGTCAGGCGTTCAGCCGGCCGGGAAACGCGCAAGCTCGTGGAGCACCTGCGGCCAGATGCGGCTTTGTGGATCGATCATTGCAAAGTGTCCCGACCCCGGCAGCCACACTGTGCGGACCCCCGGATGTGCCTCCGCGTACGAACGGCTCAATGCCTGCGGCGCGAAGCCGTCAGCATCTCCGTGCATCAAGGTCACGGGGATTGCAGGGGCAGGCAGGCGGCAGGGGTCCAGGTCCGGCCGCAGCCGCGCCTGCTGCCCGAGGAAGTCCCCGACCGCGCCGTCATCGACGTTCAGTTCATCGGCCCGCAGCAGGTCAGCGACC
>DAIDKA010000309.1 GCA_027451085.1 Gammaproteobacteria bacterium | reverse complement strand
GTCAGCTTCGCGCGCGAGCGGCTGGACATCATCGGCGACTCCACCCAGGCGGCGCTCGAAGCCGGGTTCGTGCGCCTGCGTCCCGTGCTGATGACCGCGCTCGCCATGGTGATCGGCATGCTGCCGATGTCCCTGGGGCTGGGGGAAGGCGGCGAGCAGAACGCACCACTGGGCCGCGCCGTCGTCGGTGGCCTGCTGTTCGCCACCGTCTCCACCCTGTTCTTCGTACCCGTCGTGTTCAGCCTCGTCCACCGCAACACCGGCGCGAAGCCCCAGCCCGCCGGCGCCCTGCTCCTGGAGTAAACCATGTACCAGCCTGAGGCCCTTCATGAGGCCATAACCAACCACTCCCTGCGACGGCAGCTGCGCCTCGCCGGCATCGTCTTCGCGCTGGTGGTGGCCGTCGTGGTGGCGTGGGGCATGGTGTCGCGCGCCGTCGCTGACTCGCGCCTGAAACAGCTGACCGACCAGGAAGCCCTGCCCAGCGTCTCCGTGAATCCGCCGCTGAAGGTGGCCAACGAGGCCGGGCTGGACCTGCCCGGCCGCCTGGAGGCCTACATCCAGGCACCGATCTACGCGCGCGTGCCGGGCTATCTCAAGAACTGGCATTACGACATCGGTGCCCGAGTCAAGGCCGGCGACGTGCTGGCGGAGATCGACACGCCGGACCTCGACCAGCAGCTGGCGCAGGCCAGGGCCAATCTCAACGTGGCCAGGGCCAATGAGGGACTCGCACAGATCAGCGCGCAACGCTGGCAATCGCTGGCCGGCACCGATGCCGTCGCCAAGCAGGATGTCGACGATCGCACCTACGCATTCAACGCCAACAAGGCCCAGGTCAAGGCCGACGAAGCCAATGTCGAGCAGCTGACGGCCCAGGAAGGCTTCAAGAGGCTGGTTGCGCCCTTTGACGGGATCGTCACCGTGCGCAATACCGACATCGGGGCCTTGATCAACGTCGGCGCCTCAGGCGGCCAGCAGCTCTTCGTGGTCTCCGCCGTCAACAAGCTGCGCATCTACATCGATGTGCCCCAGAACTTCGTGCCCGACGTACCTCAGGGCACCCAGGCACAGATCACGGTGCCCGACCACCCTGGCAAGGTCTACACCGGCACGGTCGAGGACTCCGCCGGCGCCGTCGATCCGGGCAGCGGCACCACGCTGATGCAGATCATCGTGGACAACCCCAGGACAGAGCTGATGCCTGGCGCCTATGCCAGCATCCATCTCAGGACCCGCAGCCCGGCAGATATCTTCAGCGTCCCGGCCAGCGCCCTGATCTTCAATGCCAGGGGCCTGTTCGTGGCCACCGTGGTGAATGGCAGCCATGTACTGGTCAAGCCGGTGGTCATCGCCCGCGACCTGGGCCAGACCGTGGAACTGGCGTCCGGCGTGGCGCAGGATGACCGCATCATTGAGAACCCGCCGGACGGCGTGGCCAGCGGCGACATGGTGCGGGTGGTGACGCCGGTGCCGGTGCAGGGACAGGCACATGCCAGGAGCTGACCGCCTCCGGGGCGCACTCCTCATGCTGCCGCTGCTGGTCGGTGGCTGCTCGTTGGCGCCCAGGCTCAATACACCGCAGGTCCCGACGACGGACTCCTTCAAGGAAGCCGGCGCCTGGACCCAGGCGAACCCCTCTGACCGACTGCCCCGCGAGGGCTGGTGGATGCTGTACGGCAATCGTGAATTGAACGACCTGCAGCAGCGCATGCTTGGCAGCAACCCGACGATTGCCGCAGCGGCAGCGAACTACGTCACCGCCAAGGCGCTGAGTGACCAGGTAAACGCCAGCCTGTTCCCCACCATCACCGCCAATGCCGGCGTGGAGCGCGACCGCCAGTCCGTGAACGCGCCGCTGCACAGCGCCAGCATCCCCGCGTATTACGACAGCAATGTCCTGGGGGGCAGCATCAGCTATGAACTCGACCTGTGGGGCCAGATCCGCAACGCCGTGAAAGCCGGCAAAGCCACGGCCGCCGCAGCCGCAGCTGACTTCGAGAACGTCCGCCTGTCGATGTCCGCACAGCTCGCGGACGACTACATCCAGCTGCGCAGTCTGGACCGCACCGACGCCATCCTCGATGACACGGTCAAGGCCTACACCAGGGCACTGGCACTCACCCGGCAGCGCCATGATGCCGGCATCGCACCGGGCCTGGATGTCGCCCAGGCCCTGGCGCAACTCGACGCCGCGCAGGCACAACTGTCCCAGACGCAGGCGGATCGCGCCACGATGGAACATGCCATAGCCGCCCTGCTCGGCCTGTCGGCTTCGACGTTCAGCATCAAGCCGGCGCTCGTGGACATTGCGCTGCCGCACATCCCCACCGGCGTGCCCGCCGCCCTGCTGGAACGCCGGCCCGACATCGCCGCTGCGCAGCGCCGCATGATCGCGGCCAACGCCGAGATCGGGGTGGCGCGCGCCGCCTACTTCCCCCAGCTCACGCTGGCCGGAGCCGGCGGCGTGCAGAGCACTTCGTTCTCCAACCTGCTGACCGCGCCCAGTTCCTACTGGGCCATCGGCCCGAATGCCCTGCTCACCGTGTTCGACGCCGGACTGCGCCGCGCCCAGGTCGCCCAGGCACGCGCGGGATTCGATGCCGCCGCGGCCGATTACCGTGGCGTGGTGCTCGGCGCCTTCCAGCAGGTCGAGGACAGCCTGGCCTCGCTCAACCACGATCACGACGCAAGCGTTCAGGAACGGGCCGCAGTCCAGGCAGCGCAGACCTCGCTCGACATGTCCACGGCCCTGTATACCCGCGGCGCCGTCGGCTATCTCACGGTGATCACGGCCCAGACCACCCTGCTGCAGGATCAGCTGCAGGCGTTGAACCTCGACACTCTGCAATTGCACGCCAGCGTGGCGCTGGTACGCGCGCTGGGCGGCGGCTGGACGCCCGGTCAGAGCTGAGCCGGGTCCTCAACCGCCGTCACCGGCTCTGCGGCCGGCGTACTGCGATGCGGCACCAGCACCACCGGGATGGACTTCGACGTCGGCGTACCTGCATTGATCGCCACTGCCGCCAGCGGCACCAGCGGATTGGTCTCGGGATAGTACGCTGCTATGTTGCCGCGGGGTATGTCGTAGGCCACGAGCTTGAAACGGTCAGCGCGGCGCTCCTGCCCACCTTCCCAGACCGTCTGGATGTCCACCCATTCACCGTCGCGGCACCCCAGGGCGCGGATGTCCTCACGGTTGATGAACAGCACCCGCCGCTGGCCGAAAACACCGCGATAGCGGTCGTCATGCCCGTAGATCGTGGTGTTGTACTGGTCATGGGAACGCGTGGTCTGCAGCGTGAAGACGATCGCATCCTTCACGCGCCTGCGGGCACGGTGCACCGGAGTGTCCCGGGGAATGGCGTGCACCATGAAGTTCGCCTTGTTCGACGCCGTGTTCCAGACGCGCTCGCTCGCGGCGTTGTACAGGCGGAAACCGCCGGGCACATCGACGCGGGTGTTGAAATCCTTGAAGTCCGGGAACACCTTTTCGATGAGATCGCGGATGCGCCGGTAGTCCTCCACCAGCCACAGCCAGGGGGTCTTGCTGCGGCCGCCCAGCGTGGCATGGGCAAGGCGCGCCACCAGGGCGGTCTCCGACAGCAGCAGGGGCGAGGCTGGCGGATTGATCCCCATGGAGATGTGCACCATGCTCATCGAGTCCTCCACGGTCACACCCTGTGGCCCACCGGCCTGGATATCAATTTCGGTGCGGCCCAGGCAGGGCAGGATCAGGGCCTCGCGGCCGTGGATCAGATGACTGCGATTGAGCTTGGTGGACACATGCACCGTCAGGCCGACCTGGCGCAGCGCCCGCCACGTCTGCATCGTGTCCGGGGTGGCGGCTGCGAAATTGCCGCCGAGGGCGAAGAACACCTTGCACTTGCCTGCAAGCATGGCGTGGATGGACTCGACCGTGTCGTAGCCATGCCTGCGCGGCGGCTCGAAGCCGAAGACCTCCTGCAGCCTGTCCAGCAGCGCCGCAGGGGGCTTTTCCCAGATGCCCATGGTCCGGTCACCCTGCACGTTGCTGTGCCCGCGCACCGGGCAGGCGCCGGCCCCCGGCCGCCCCAGGTTGCCACGCATCAGCAGCAGGTTCACCAGCATCTGGATGGTGGCGACCGAGTTCTGGTGCTGGGTGATGCCCATGCCCCAGCAGAAGATCACGGACTTCGCCGCGCAATAGACGTCTGCAGCGGCATGCAACTGCGCTAGTGTCAGCCCCGACTCCTCGATGATTTCATCCCAGGACTGCTGGCGCAGGTCCACCAGCAGGGCCTCGAACCCGGTGGTGTGGGCCGCGATGAACTCGTGGTCCAGCAGCTGCTCGCCGGCGTCCTGGCGCTCCAGCAAGCGCTTCATCATGCCCTTGACGGCCGCAAGATCACCGCCGCCACGCAGCTGGAAGTAATGGGTGCTGATCTGCGTGCTGCCGAGCGTGGCCATCTGCAGCTTGCTCTGCGGGTCCGCAAAGCGCTCCAGGCCCCGCTCGCGCAGGGGATTGAAGCTGACGATGCGTGCGCCGCGCTTGCTGGCCGCGCGCAGCTCACCCAGCATCCGCGGGTGATTGGTGCCGGGATTCTGGCCAAAGACAAAGATCGCATCGGCCAGTTCGAAGTCCTGCAGCGTCACCGTGCCCTTGCCCACGCCGATCGAGGCGCGCATGCCGCTGCCGCTGGGCTCATGGCACATGTTGGAACAGTCCGGAAAGTTGTTGGTGCCGAATTCGCGCACGAACAGCTGGTACAGGAACGCCGCCTCATTGCTGGTGCGCCCGGAGGTGTAGAAGATGGCCTCATCCGGGGAGGCCAGGGCGTTCAGATGGCGCGCAATGAGGGCGAAGGCATCGTCCCATTCGATGGTGCGGTACTTGTCCGACGCGGCGTCATAGACCATCGGGTGGGTCAGCCGCCCCTGATCCTCCAGCCAGAAGTCACTGCGCTTCGACAGCTCGGCAACCGTGTACTGCTGGAACAGCGCCGGACCGGTACGCCGTGCGGTGGCCTCGGCAGCCACCGCTTTGACGCCGTTTTCACAGAACTCGAAACTGGAGGCATGGTTACGGTCGGGCCAGGCGCAGCCGGGGCAGTCAAAACCGTCGGGTTGGTTGGCCGACAGCAGCGTACGGGCGCCCTTGACCGCGATGTTGTGCTTCAGCAGCGCCTGCTTGACGCTGCGCAGGGCGCCCCAGCCACCGGCCGGTCCCTCGTAGAACTCGATTTTCTGTTCCTGGACCCGGGGTTCGTCTTCGCTCATTCCCCGACTGTCGGGTCAGGGCAGCAGGTTCGTCCAATTAATCGTTCGGATCATTTCATTCATGAATTGAATGATCAAAACCCCTGCTCGCCGGTGTAGCGCTCCAGCAGCGCCGCCCATTCAGGGCTCTCGAGCAGCGCCAGGACGGCCAGCACCGCGCGGGAGGGCCGCGTCTGCGCCAGCGACAGCAGGCCCACCGGCGTGCGGATTTCGGGGTCCCGCAGCGGCAGCACTTCCAGGTCGCCGTGCGCTCTGAATGCGGCGATCATCGCGCCAGGCAGGATTGCCCCCACCTCCCCTGCCGCCACGGTCAGGGCCAGCGTCCAGATGGAATTGCTGACGATCGCAGGCTCGGGCACCTCCCGCCCCTGCTGCGCCAGGGCGCCGTCAACGATGGCACGAAAGTGCATGTCCGGCGTGAGCTGGCACAGTGGCAGCTGCGCCGCCTCCACCCAGCGCAGGCCAGGCCCGACGCGCAGCCGGTCGGAGGCGCGGCGTGTGGCCCGGCGCAGGTAGTAATAACGTTCCTCGTACAACGGCCGGGCCGTGATGCCGAGACCGCGCAGCCGGCTGCGCCCGGTATAACCCAGGGCGAGATCGATGGAGAGATCCTGCAGGCCGGCCTCGATATCAGGGGAACTCATCGCCAGCATCACCGGCTTGAGCCCCGGGTGCCGCCGCTGCAGCAACGCAGCCAGCAGGGCCAGCAACGGCATGGCGGTGGGCACGGCGCCGAAGCGCAACTCGCCCCGCGGCCCGCTGTCGGGTCCACCCAGGTCCTGGTTCAGCAGGTCCATCTCGCGCAGCAGCCTGCGGGCCGTGGCCAGCACCGCCTCGCCCTCGGGCGTCAGCCCGCCGAAGGCCCGGGAACGCTTCACGATGGCGACCCCGAATTGCGTCTCCAGGGCGCGCAAGGCGTTGGAGAGTGCCGGCTGGGTGATGTGGCACGCCTGCGCGGCGCGGCCGAAGTGCCGGTGCTTGTCCAGCGCCACGAGGTAGCGCATTGCCACGAGGAGATTCATCTCAAGTTGATATTATAGGTTCGTGAGGAGACGTGGCATGAGGGGGGATTCTGATGTCATCTGCTGCTTCTGCGGGGCGTGTACCGCACTTTGCTGAACACATCGAAGGCATGACCAGGGGCATGCTCATGATCCGCAAGACAGTCGCAATGGCCGCTGCCATCACGCTGCTGGCAGCACCCGCCTGCTTCAGCCAGAACGGCCAGCCGGGCGGCAATCAGGACAGCGCGGCGCGGGTCGATGATGCCGCGCTGCGCGCCGCGGCTGGCAGTCCGGACCAGTGGCTGACGGTGGGCCGAGACTACGCCGAAACGCGCTTCAGCCCCCTCAGTCAGATCAACAGCAGCAACGTCAGTCACCTGGGCCTGGCGTGGTCCTACGACACGCAGTCGCTGCGCGGCCTGGAGGCCACCCCGCTGGTCGCCGACGGCGTGCTCTACTCCTCGTCTGACTGGAGCAATGTGTTCGCGGTCGATGCCCGCACCGGGCACGAACTGTGGCGCTGGGACGCGAAAGCCGACCGCGTGCGCACCGAACGCGCCTGCTGTGACGTCGTCAACCGCGGGGTCGCCCTGTACAAGGGCAAGGTCTATGTCGGCGTGCTGGACGGCAGACTGGTCGCCCTCGACGCCACCACCGGCAGGGTGCGCTGGCAGGTGCAGACCAACCCGGTGGGCCAGCCCTACACCATCACCGGCGCGCCGCGGGTGGTGGACGGCAAGGTGATCATCGGCAACGGTGGCGCGGAAATCGGCGTGCGCGGCTTCGTTGCCGCCTATGACGCAGACACCGGCAGGCTCGCGTGGCGCTTCTACACAGTGCCCGGCGACCCGTCCAAGGGCTTCGAGAACGAAGCCATGGCGAAGGCCGCCAGAACCTGGACCGGCCGGTGGTGGACGAACGGCGGCGGCGGCACGCCCTGGGACAGTTTTGCCTACGACCCTGAGGCCAGGCTGCTGTACGTCGGCACCGGCAACGGCAGTCCCTGGGACCCGGCGCTGCGCAGCCCGGGCGGCGGTGACAACCTTTACCTCTCCAGCATCCTCGCGCTCGACGTGCGTACCGGCAGGCTGGTGTGGCACTACCAGGAGACGCCCCGGGACCAGTGGGACTACGACGCCACCCAGCAGATGACACTCGCGGATCTCGCCATCGACGGCATGCCCCGCAAGGTCATCATGCAAGCGTCGAAGAACGGGTTCTTCTATGTGCTCGACCGGATTACAGGCGAACTGCTGTCAGCCAAGCCCTACGCCAAGATCAGCTGGGCCAAGGGCGTGGACCTTGCGACAGGTCGCCCCATCTTCACCAGGCAGGCACGCTACACCGACTACGCCGTGACCCAGTGGCCGGGGCCGGGTGGCGCGCACAACTGGCAACCCATGTCTTTCAGCCCGATCACCGGTCTGATGTACATACCGGCCGTGGAGAGCAGCTTCGTCTACGGCCGCGAGCGTGGCTTCAAGCACGTGCCAGGCTTCTGGAACATGGGCATCGACCTGCACGCTGCCTTCGGGGACAGCGGCATACCGCCGTTGCCGCAGCAGGACTACGAGCCGGGCACCGGCACCGCGGTCGGCGCCTCATCCTCGCTCCTGGCCTGGGACCCGGTGGCCGCCCGACCGCGCTGGCGCGTGCTGCATCCGGGGCTGGCGGGCGGTGGCACACTGAGCACCGCCGGCAACCTCGTATTCCAGGGTCTGAGCGACGGGCGCCTGATCGCCTATGCCGCGGACACCGGCAAACAGCTGTGGGAGCTGCAGCTCGGCAACGGCATCATGGCCGCCCCCAGCACCTGGTCGGTGGACGGCAGGCAGTATGTCTCCGTGCTGGTGGGCTGGGGCGGCGCTTCGGGCCTGTACGCGCCAAACACCACCCACCAGTACCTGGCGCCCGGCCGCCTGTTCACGTTCGTGCTCGACGGCAAAGCCAGGCTCGACCCCGTCCGCGGCATCCCCCACAACCCCCTCACGGCCATCGCCTTCACAGCGACACCCGCCCAGGTGCAGCGGGGCGAGACACTGTTCAGCCGGCGCTGTTCCATGTGCCACGGCGTGGCCGCGGTGAGCGGCGGCCCGATCGTGGACCTGCGCTACGCCCTGCCCGGCACGTACGACTCAATCGACAGGATCGTGCGCCAGGGCGCCTACGTGCAGCTGGGCATGCCGAAGTTCGACTTCCTGAGCGAAGCCGACGTTGCTGCCATCAAGAGCTACCTGCTCACGCGCCGCCAGCAGCTGATGCAGCCGGCGCACTGACCGGGGACGAGCGCAGGCGCCGCGCGCAAGCGCTCTCAGGCGTACCACACCGCCAGGCCGCGCATTTCCACGCTGCAGCGTGGCGCGGCATCGGGCGGGCACGAGGGGTCATCGAACGCGCCGTGCGGCACGAAGTGGGCGTAGCGGCGGTCACTGTCGTTGGTTTTGAACACCAGGGCTTCATCGCTGCGCATGTTCGAGTAATACGCCCAGCGCTGCTTCGGGTTGTGTCTGATCACCAGTCCCTCGAAGGAAAAGACGATCTCCCCGTTGCGGTCGAACATGGCATCGGCGGGCAGCAGGTCCTCCGGCGACACCGTGCGGGCGTCGCAGACCGCCAGGGGCACATCCTGCGGCGGAACGGACAGCGCACGCCAGACGTTGAACTGCACGAAACGCCGTACCTTGCGCGGCTGCTGCGCCTGGAAGCGCTCGTAGAACCCCTGTGCCGTGGCGTCGCTGACATCAATGTGCACCAAGCGCGCCGGGCGGCTGTTGTCCAGCGCGCCGGAGGATTGCGACTTCTCGCCGAAACGCAGGATGGGCCGGCCGGTGACCTGCACCTGGTCCGCCCCGCAGACCGCAAGCAGCAGATCGCGGATCTCCTCCCCATGGAGCCTCTCGACCTCCTCCACCCTGGTGAAGTCGGTCACCACGCTTTTGTGGGGGTAGAGATGGAAGCCCTCGACATCCAGTGACGGCGCAGCATCCCAGCTGCGGATGTCCTCGATCGGCACCTGTTCCTGCACGATGTTCAGGACATCCAGGCTGGTGTCGTTGGCGTGATACTTGGGCTTGCAGTCCATCGGACCGGTGAAGCCCAGCCTGGCCGAAACCTTGCGTACATTGCCGGACATGCCCCGACCCTCAGTGAGCTTCGCCTGTGAACGTGCGCAGCGCCGGATTCGTGTGGTCCGGCATGGCCAGCGCCGCGCGCACGCCAGGCCGCGCGCCCATCCGTTCGAGCCACTCGTTCATGTGCGGATGCCGGCTCTTGCCGGTGAGGTCCGGGAACATGCGCTGCGCGAATGTCCCGCAATGCGCGTAAAAATTGATGTCCGCGAGCGAATAGCAGGTCCCGGCGAGCCACGGCGCCTTCGCCAGCTGCTGCTCGACCTTGTCGAGCGCCACACCGACCTTGCGCGTGGCATTGTCGAGGTCCGCCTGCGAAGGGAATTCGCCATCGGCTGCGTGTGGTACAGCTTGATCATCTCTGTTCTCTTCGCCCCGGGGCAGTTGCGCCAACCATAGAAGCTAGTGCTGGATCCAGGAAGCAGCTTCCCACCTATCCGGGTGATAGCCTATACACTATCGGGGTGCCCACGCCGGCAAGGGCGGCCCCTGACTCAGGTACAGGCTCACCCTGTACTCTTGGCGCATTCAAGACCACAGGACAGCCATATGACTTCCGACGCCAGCAGCAACCAGCCCCCCGGATACGAGCCACCCAGGGTGTGGGTGTGGGACAAGGGCAACGGCGGGCAGTTCGCCAACATCAACCGCCCGGTGTCGGGCGCGACCCATGAGAAGACGCTGCCGGTGGGCAAGCATCCCTTCCAGCTGTACTCCCTGGGTACCCCCAACGGCCAGAAAGTCACGATCATGCTGGAGGAGCTGCTGGAGGCCGGCCATGAGGGTGCGCAGTACGACGCCTGGCTCATCCGCATCGGCGATGGCGACCAGTTCGGCGACGGCTTCGTCGCCATCAACCCGAACTCCAAGATTCCCGCGATGGTGGACCGGTCCACCAGCCCGCCGACGAAGCTGTTCGAAAGCGGCTCGATGCTGATCTACCTGGCGGAAAAGTTCCACGCCTTCCTGCCCACCGAGCACTACAAGCGCACCGCGACCATCAACTGGCTGATGTGGCAGATGGGAGCCGCACCGTTCGTGGGCGGCGGTTTCGGCCACTTCTATGCCTATGCCCCCTTCAAGATCGAATATGCGATCAACCGCTACGCCATGGAGACCAAGCGGCAGCTGCATGTGCTCGACACGCACCTGGCGCAGAACGAGTACATGGCCGGCAACGAGTACACCATTGCGGACATCGCCATCTGGCCGTGGTACCGCGCCATCATGCAGGACGCCTATAACGCGCAGGAATTCCTGAATGTCGGTGAGTACAAGCACCTGAGCCGCTGGGTCGACCTCATCGCCGGCCGGCCGGCCGTCAGTCGCGGCCGCCGGGTCAACCGCACGTTCGGACCCGCGCAGGAGCAGCTCGCCGAGCGGCATAGCGCAGCGGACTTCAATACGACGGCCGGCTGACGGGTCGTTCGCGGCCGCCTGGTGCGCAGCCGTGCCAGGCGGCGCAGGGGCCGCGCGGGCGGTGCCCGCATCACTCCGCGGCGGGCGTCGACGGATCGTATGGCTTGAAGCCGTAGCGTTCAAAGATCGACAGCGCCTGCGCCGAGCGTATGAACCCAAGCCAGGCTGCAGCGGCTTGCGGATGCTGCGCGCCGGCGACCCCTGCTCCGGCATAAATCGCCCTGCTGTTCTGCGCGTCCGGTATGTCGACGTGCGAGATCGGGTTGCCGATCTGTTCCTGGAACATCGCTTCGGACTGCCAGGTGACCCCCGCATCGACCACGCCCTGCATGAGAAACAGCGGTGTCTGCCGATGGTGAATGCGGGTGAGAACCGCAGTGCCGCCAGCCACCTTGGTGGTGTAGACCTCACGGACCAGGGCCTCGCCGCCGGCCTTGCCGAGCGCAGCCTTGACCTGCCGCGCGACGCCTTCGAATTGCGGGTTGGGCAGCGCAAGCCGCAGGCCGGGCCGCGCGAGATCCGCCAGCGATGCAACTCGCTCCGGATTGCCCTTGCGTACCATGATGGTGAGCGCGTTGGTTGCGTAAGGCACCGGGGAACCCGTCAGCAATCCCTGACTGATGAGCCGCTTCACGGCCTGCAGCCCTGCCAGATAGACGTCGGCTTTCGCCGTCCAGGTCATGTTGACGCAGGTGATGCGTCCGCCCGCTTTGATCTGCTCCACCAGCACGCCGGGCGGAATCGTCTCCCAGAAGATGCGTCCCTTGTACTCAGGGTGCCGCGCCTCGAACGCCTGCACCAGCGGCGCCATCGCGAAAAAGTAGTTGCCGCCGACGTACAGCACCAGCTTCGGGTCCGACAGATCACCGTGGAAGTCGGCGAGGTCGTCGATCTGCGGAACCGTGAATCCGACACCGCGGTCAGGCACATCGCTGTTGTCACCGTGCTGCCAGGGCGGAAAGATGCTCCGGCTGGAGTCGGCAACCTGGGCCAGGACCGGTCCCGCAACGGCCAGCAGCACGGCACCGATCAGCGCCACCGACACCCGGCGTGCAGATGTCCGCACCTTTCGCATCCATGCGGCGTGCCTAACGCACATAGGCGTAACCCGACCGCTGCAGCTCGGCCAGGGTTGCCACGATGCCCGGCGTCAGGATCACACCGGGGATCAGATGGTTCGTCAGCTCCGCAGCCAGCGCTTCGATCGGCAGCCGGTCCGGGTTGGCGTCCGTGGAGATCAGCCTTGCGGCCAGCTCCCAGGCTGCGTTGTGGCAGGCCATGAAAACCGCGCCTCGCCGCTGCAGTGCCGGAATCGAGGTGTAGGCCGAAGAATAGGCGCCCTGAGGATCCTCGTAGTTGCCCGCGTCAGTGTTGCCGGCCGCATGTTCCTCGATCAGGGTGTTGGTCCCGAAACCCTTGCCCGCCAGCTTTGCCAGGCCGTACTTGTCCCACATCTGCTGGTCATACAGCGCCAGCTGGGCGGACCCGTGAGTCGCCGACACGGCCAGGAACTCGGCATGCCCGAAGGACCACACTTGCGAATTGAGCGAGTTGCGCATCGAATTGAGCCAGGGGCCGCCGATGTCCGTATTGTCCCAGGCTTGCTTGGCGGTGGGTCTGTACGCCAGAACATCCGACAACGCCTCGTGGTCCCACTGCTCCCGGTGGTCGAGGATCATCGGCACGCGCTTGAAGCTGCGCCGGCGCGGCGCGGCCGCGAGACGCTGCGTCAGTTCGGCCAGCGTCGCGGCACCATGGAACGAGGTCCCATCGTCCCGCCGCTGGGCGGCAGGCGCAGTGTTCGCCAGCAGGCCCGCGCCAGCGGCCAGCGCAACACCCAGGGTCTGCAGTGCGGCTCTACGGTCGGTTCTGGTTTCCATGTGTTGCTCCGCTTGCTTTTTGAGTCTTGAGCGCATCACGGATGGGCTGGAAAGGCCCAAGCCGGTGCTGCGCGGGATCGATGTCATCGGCGTAGGGTCCGTAAGGGGTATCGACGGGCTTCTCCAGCCGATTCGGGAAGTCCCGGTCCCGGTGCGCCATATGCGGCCGCGGTTGCGCATCAACGTAGGCTGTAACGTCCCAGGCATCCGCGGTCGTCAGCGCCGGAGCACGCCACGAGGTGCCCACCGGCATGTTGGCGTGGATGAAGTTGGCGGCACCGATGAGATGGGCCATGCCGGCCCCGTCGTTGAAACTGTCCGGACCCCATAGCGGCGGAAATGCATACCCCTGGGCATCTCCCACCACACCCGCGCGCCGGCCCTGCCCGTGATCGCCGTGGCAGACCGCGCAGCGCAGGGTATAGACCGCCTTGCCCCGCGCCGGATCAGCGGCGCGGGGCAGTTCGGGCATCCGGCCGGCACCACGCCCCGGCGTCGGCTCACCCACGGGACGGCCGGTCGAAAGGAATTTGAAATAAGCCACCATGGCGGTCATTTCGCGGCTGCCCGGCGGCAGTCGCCTGCCGTTCATGCTGCGCACCATGCAGCCCTGGATGCGCTCCTCGATCGTTCCCACGGCACCTTCGCGGGCACGATAGCTCGGAAAGTCCGCATAGACTCCCACATATGGCAGGCCGAACTGCTTTGTACCCGCCTCCAGGTGACAGTCCTGGCAGCTGAGATTATTGCCGGCGAAGCGATGGGCGGGATCACGGACCTCGGGGCCCATCAACGAGGCCGTCCTGACCGTGAGGTCCCGGCCATATCGCACAGTCCGTCCCCAGGCATCATCCGGGAGCTTGTTGATGTCAGGAACCACCCAGCCGGCACTGGCTGCGGGCGCTGATGCAGCCGGGGCCTTGGGAGTCACGGCTGCAGCCGCATGAGCGGGAGCCGGCATCTGCAGCAACACCGTGAGTGCGAGCGCGGCAGCGCCAGGGACAGCGGTCAGGGCACCAGGTATCCGGATCATCTCTTAACTCTCCAGCCGTTCTGGGGCTTCAAAGCGCTTTTGGGGACTCGATGAAGATTACCGGGCCTGGATCAATCGTTCCAATTGATTGTCATGCTTAAAATGACCCGGTTTTCCGGTTACGAGCCGGGCTCTCGCCGCCCATGCTGCCGTCGGTCGTCTCAGCCCCTGAACCCCTTCGCCACGACGTAGACCTCGCGGGACTCCTTGCGCGAGGCGGCGGGCTTGCGGATGAGCACTTTGTCGAAATGCATCCGCAGCTGCTTCAGGTACTGGTCTGAGCCTGCGCCCTGGAACATCTTGGCCGCGAAGCTCGCACCCGGCCTCAAGGCTTTGCACACCGTATCGAGCGCCAGTTCCAGGAAGTAGATCGATCGCGCTTGGTCGGCCGAATCAATGCCGCTCATGTTCGGCGCGATGTCGGAAATGATGAGATCGAATTTCTCACCCGCCAGCCAGTCGAAAATCCGCTGCACGATGGCGTCATCCGTGAAATCGCCCTGGATGAAGTCGACATTGCGCAGACCTTCCATGGGCAGGATGTCCGTGGCAAGAACCCGCCCTTTGTCGCCCACGAGCTTGCCGGCCACCTGCGACCAGCCACCGGGCGCGGAACCCAGGTCCATGACCCGCATGCCGTGCCGGATCAATCTGTCCTTGTCGTTCAGCTCGATCAGCTTGTAGGCCGAGCGCGAACGATAACCGTCCTTCTGCGCCTGCTTGACGAAGGGGTCGCTGAGGTGGCGCGACAGCCAGCTGGCGCTGCTTTTGGTCCTGGGCATCTTGTGGGGAAGTTACGCTAGAATCGGGCCATTCTACTGCCCCTCTGCCGGATTTACCGGCCAGGATGACACCGGTGATCCGCATTACCGAGCTGCCTCTGCCCCTCGACCACACGCCCGGGACGCTGCGCCAGGCCATTCTCAAGCGCCTCGACATCCCCGCCGCCGACCTGCTCGACTTCACCTTGTTCAAGCGCAGCCATGACGCGCGCAAGAAAAACCGGGGAATCCTGCTCTTCATCTGCGTCGTCGACGTCACGCTGCGGGATGAAGCCGCCGTGTTGAAGCGCCTCGCGCGGGACCGGCAGGTGGGCCCCGCCCCGGATACGAGCTACCACCCGGTTGCGCACGCGCCGGCACGACTCAAGGAACGTCCGCTGGTCGTTGGATTCGGTCCCTGCGGGCTGTTCGCCGCGCTGCTGCTCGCGCAGATGGGCTTCAGGCCCATCGTGCTGGAACGCGGACGCGACGTACGGCGCCGGACAAAAGACACCTGGGCGCTGTGGCGCCGCAACACGCTCACCCCGGAATCCAATGTCCAGTTCGGCGAGGGCGGCGCGGGCCTGTTTTCGGACGGCAAGCTCTACAGCCAGATCAAGGACCCGAAGTTCTACGGCCGCAAGGTGATGCACGAGTTCGTGCGCGCCGGGGCGCCCGCGCAAATCCTGTATGTCAGCAAGCCACACATCGGCACCTTCCGTCTTACTGGCGTCGTGTCGGCGATGCGCCAGGAAATCATCGGGCTGGGCGGCGAGATCCGCTTCGAAAGCAAGGTCACTGAGCTTCTGATCGAGGCGGGCCGGATCGAGGGTGTGGCACTCGAGAGTGGCGAAACGCTGCACAGCCGCCACGTGGTGCTCGCGCTCGGGCACAGCTCCCGCGACACGTTCCGCATGCTGGAGCGGCGGCGCGTCCACATGGAGGCCAAGCCGTTCGCAATCGGCTTTCGTATCGAGCATCCGCAATCGCTGATCGATACCGCGCGCCTCGGGAACTTCGCCGGCCATCCGGAACTGGGTGCCGCCGACTACAAGCTCGTGCACCACGCTGGCAATGGACGCGCCGTTTACAGCTTCTGCATGTGCCCTGGCGGCACCGTGGTGGCCGCCACCTCTGAACCCGGACGCGTGGTCACCAACGGCATGAGCCAGTATTCACGCAACGAGCGTAATGCCAATGCCGGCATCGTGGTGGCGGTCAATCCGGAACAGGACTTCCCCGGCGGCCCGCTTGCGGGCGTTGCGCTGCAGGAGGCGCTGGAATCCACAGCCTATGTACTTGGCGGCAGCAACTACTGCGCGCCCGGGCAGCTGGTCGGTGATTTCCTGCGTGGCGCCGCCTCTACCCGCTTGGGCGATGTCATTCCTTCCTATACGCCGGGCGTGCGGCTGGGCGACCTGTCGCAGGCGCTGCCCGCCTACGCCATCGACGCCATGCGCGAGGCCCTGCCGGCCTTCGGCAGGCAGATCCGCGGCTTCGACCGCGACGATGCCGTCCTGACCGGAGTCGAGACCCGCACGTCTTCCCCCGTGCGCATCACGCGTGACAGCGAATCACTGCAGAGTCTCAACGTGCGCGGGCTCTACCCCTGCGGCGAAGGAGCGGGCTATGCCGGCGGCATCCTGTCGGCCGGCGTCGATGGCATCAAGGTGGCCGAGGCGGTCGCACGGTCCCTGGCATGAAATTCGAGGACATCAAAAAGCTCCACCAGAAGAAATTCCGCCTGGAGTTCGGCTGCTTCCTGCTCGAAGGCGAACACCTGGTGCAGGAGCTGCAGAAGGCAGCAGTCCATGACTCGCGCCTGCGCGCCAGCGAAATCTATCTCACGCGGGAGCATGAGCACTGGACCAGCGCGCTGCCTGTGCACCTGATCAATTCACGCCACATGGCGCAGCTGAGTGAAACACGCTCGCCCCAGGGCATCGCCGCGGTCGTGCCGATCCTTGCCGCATCCGCGCCCCGGCCGGGCGAACGCGCCATCTATCTGCACGAAATCCAGGACCCCGGCAACCTCGGCACCATCCTGCGCACGCTCGCGTGGTTTGGCGGGTTCCGTTGCCTGCTCAGCCCGGACAGCGTGGACGTGCACAACGGCAAGGCGGTGCGCGCCAGCATGGGATCACTGTTCCATGTGCCCATCGAGACCGATGTGCCGATCGAGACCCTGCCCGCGCGCTTCGGGCGGATCGCCAGCCTCGACCTGCAGGGTGAACCGATCACCGCGCCGGCATTCCAGAACTTTGACTGCTACCTCTACGGCAACGAAGCCCGGGGCCTGCCGCGCGAAGCGCTGGCCGGGATGAATGCAACCCCGTTCACGATTGCCGGAACCGGAGCGATCGAGTCGCTGAACGTTGCAACGGCGGTGACCATCTGCCAGTACGAGCTGGCGCGGGCCGGGGAGCGGCATGGCGCATGGCGGGCGCTACCAGCAGGTTAATGAGGAGCATAGATCTGATCGAAGATCGCGCCATCGGCAAAGTGTTCGGCCTCCACCTTGGCCCACCCGCCGAAGTCCGCGATGGTCAGCAGCTTGAGCTGCGGAAACTGGCTTGCGTACTTCTTCGCCACTTGCGGGTCCCGTGGCCGGTAGAAGTTGCGCGCAGCAATCTCCTGGCCTTCCTTGCTGTACAGGTGCAGCAGGTATTCGCGGGCGAGGGTCCTCGTGCCATGTTTCAGCGCCACCTGGTCCACCACGGCCACGGCAGGCTCGGCCAGGACGCTCACCGAGGGCACCACGATCTGTAATTTATCCGCGCCCACCTCGCGGACCGCCAGGAACGCCTCGTTCTCCCAGGCGACCAGGACATCCCCGATGCTCTGCTGCACAAAGGTGTTGGTGGCATCACGCGCCCCCGTGTCGAGCACCGGCACGTTGGCGTAGAGCTTCTGCACGAACTCCCGCGCCGTGGCGTCGCTGCCGCCGGGCTGGCTGAGGGCCCAGCCCCAGGCCGCGAGGTAGTTCCAGCGCGCGCCGCCGGAGGTCTTGGGGTTGGGCGTGATGACCTGGACCCCCGGCTTGATGAGGTCGCCCCAGTCCTTGATGTGCTTCGGGTTGCCCTTGCGCACCAGGAACACGATGGTGGAAGTGTAAGGCGTGCTGTTGTCCGGCAACCGGCTCTGCCAGTTCAGCGGCAGCAGTTTCGCCTGGCTGGCAATGGCATCGATGTTACCGGCCAGTGCCAGGGTCACCACGTCCGCCTGCAGGCCCTCCATCACGGAACGGGCCTGCTTGCCCGAGCCGCCGTGGGACTGGTTCACCGTCACGTCCTGCCCGGTCCTGGCCTTCCAGTAGCGGATGAACTGCGCGTTGTAGTCCTCATAAAACTCGCGCGTCGGATCGTACGAGACGTTCAGCAGCGTCAGCGATGCGGGGCGTTCCAGCTGCAGGCCACAGCCCGCCAGAGCCAGCGCTCCACTCAGCACCAGCGCCGCGCGTGCCACCCATTTACCGACACCGAACATGCTCTTCCCCTTCGCGGGCCTGACAGTTCTGCCAATGTTAGGCCGCAGCCCGGCGCAAAGTCAGGCAGGCAGCGGTTATAAAGAGGTTACAAAGAGGTTCGTGCTACTGTCCGGGTTTCGGTGCAACACAAGGACTTTCACAAATGAAGAAGCAATTCGTTGGATTGCTGGCCTCCTCCGTGGCCGTGCTCATCGTTGGCTGCGCCGGCCAGAAAGACCCCGCGCAGCAGGCGATCGCCACCGCCCAGTCAGGGCTCTCCGAGATCGCAGACGAGGCCAGGAAGTACGCGCCCGACCAGTACCAGGCAGTGCAGACGCAGATCGCCACCGCCCAGGACGAATTCAACAAGGGTGACTACAAGGATGTGCTGGCGGCCGCTCCGGCCCTCACTTCCGCCATCGCCAGCCTCAAGAGTGCCACCATCGAAAAATCCTCCGAGGCCGCGGCCGCGATCGAGAAAGCCAAGGGCGACTGGGGTCCGATCAGCGCCGAGATCCCCAGGACAGTTGATGCCATTCAGCACCGCGTCGCAGAACTATCCAAGTCGCACCACCTGCCGCACGGTGTCACCAAGGAGGCGCTCGAGAGCGTCAAGTCCGGCCTGGACGCACTGAAGTCCGGCTGGAACGATGCCACCACGGCCGCGACATCCGGTGACTACACCACGGCCATGTCCAAGGCCCAGGAAGTCAAGGACAAGGCCGCTGAGATCATGAAGTCCCTCGACATGAAGTCGGCTTCGTAAGAGTGAATCCATCCCGGCCGCGCACGCCGCGGCCGGGGTGCGCCTGTGCGGACGTTCAGGAGTTCGCCAGTCCCAGCGCCGCCAGCAGATGCGGCCGCAACGCCCCGGCCGCCTGTTCGACATTGAACGGCACGCCGAGATCCTTAAGCTGCGTCATCGCAAGCCCCGCATGGCCGCAGGGATTGATGCGCTGGAAGGGCTCGAGGTCCATGTCCACGTTCAACGCCAGGCCGTGATAGCTGCAGCCGCGGCGGATGCGGATCCCCAGACTTGCGAGCTTGGCGCCGCGCACGTACACCCCCGGCGCATCGGCGCGCGCGACGGCCTCGACGTCCTGCTCCGCCATGAGATCTATCACGCTGCGTTCCAGCGCCGTCACGACATCGCGCACCCCCAGGACCGCGCGCCGCAGGTCGATCAGCACATAGACCACCAGCTGCCCGGGACCGTGGTAGGTCACCTGCCCGCCGCGATCGGCCTGCACCACGGGAATGCCCCCCGGCGCCAGCACATGCTCGCGCCTGCCGGCGAGGCCCAGCGTGAACACCGGCGGATGCGTCAGGAACCAGATTTCATCAGGGGTGTCGGGGCCGCGTCCGGCGGTGAAGCGCTGCATGCGCTCATACGTCGGCAGGTATTCCACCTCTCCCAGGTCACGCAGCACGATCAGGGGTGTGCCGGCGCCCGTGGCAGGCGGCTGCGCCACTCAGACCCCGGTTGCGCCGTGGGCGCGCCCGGACAGCGCCTGGTTGTCGAGCCCCGCATTGTTGCGCGCCAGGGCCTGCTCGGCCCGGTAGCTGGAACGCACGAAGGGACCGGACACGCATTCCAGGAAACCGCGCTGCAGCGCCTCGGCGCGGTAGGCATCGAACTGTTCCGGCGTGACGAAGCGCTGCACGGGCAGATGATTCGGCGTCGGACGCAGGTACTGGCCCAGGGTCACGATGTCCACGCCGGTCGCGCGCAGGTCGCTGAGCGTTTCGAGGATTTCGGCATCAGTCTCGCCCAGGCCCAGCATCAGGCTGGTCTTGGTGAGCACCGCCGGGTTATGGCGCTTGGCGTGCTCCAGCACCGCGAGGGTCTGTTCGTAACCTGCGCGCGGATCACGCACCGGGTGCGTCAGTCGCCGCACGGTCTCGACGTT
>DAIDKA010000308.1 GCA_027451085.1 Gammaproteobacteria bacterium | reverse complement strand
GGGCATCCGGCGCTCGGTGGCCGCGATGACACCAGCAGCGCCGAGGGACGCAGTGCATCCGTGCCCACGGGGGATGCGTATGCGACGCGCCATGATCCCTTCATGTACTTCCATTCCATCATCGATGACGCGGACAGCTGCGCCCGGCACGTGGTCAACCTGGAACAGCTGCCGGCGGACCTTCAGGATGAACGCAATACGCCGAACTTCGTGTTCATCACGCCGAATCTGTGCAGTGATGGCCACGACGGTGCCGGGACGGGCGCGCCGGGCACGACCTGCGCCAACGGCCAGCCGGGCGGTCTGGCTTCGAGCGATGAATTCCTGCGCACCTGGGTGCCTCGTATCATGAATTCGCCGGCGTTCCGCCAGGACGGCCTGCTGATCATCACGTTTGACGAGAGCAACTTCACCATCGAGCAGCACTCGAACCCGGCCACCGGCAAGACCACGGTGGACATCACTTTTGCAGGCAGGACCTGCTGCGGCCAGCGGCCCGGGCCAAACCTGGCCGGTGAGCGCCCCGGCAGCTTCACCTTCATCGATACGCCGAAGATGCAAGAGCGGCTGGTCATCGGCGGCTACGGTGGAGACCGGATCGGCGCGGTGCTGCTGTCGCCCTTCATCAGGCCGGGCAGCACCTCTGTCACGCCGTACAACCATTATTCCCTGCTCAGGAGCATCGAGGACATCTTCCGCGTGGGCCACATCGGCTATGCGGCTGATGATCCGGCCACGCACTACCACCTGGACACCATCGGCGCGGACAGCTCGGTGTTCCTGCCGGGTCCCATCGGACACGGCCAGTGAAGATCACAGCGGCTGTATCTTACGAAGGGCTTCCCTGCCCGAAGCTTGCGGAAGTCGAACTCGACGAGCCGCACCCGGATGAGGTGCAGGTGCGCATCGTTGCCACCGGCATCTGTCACACCGACCTGCTGTGTCATGCCGGCCTCGGCGTGCCGACTCCGCGACCCATCGTGCTGGGGCACGAGGGCGCAGGAGTGGTCGAACGGGTGGGGGCCGGCGTCCGCGGTCTCGCCGTCGGGGATCACGTCGTGCTCAGCGGCGCGTCCTGCGGGCTGTGCCCCAGCTGCCGCGCGGCGCGGCCGACGTACTGCCGCGAATCACACCGCCTGAGTTTCGGTGGTGCGCGCGCGGATGGTTCCTCGCCGCTGCGCCGCAACGGCGAGCGCCTGCATGGCGCCTTCTTTGCGCAGTCGTCTTTCGCCACGCATGCCCTGGCGCCGGAGCGTTCCGCCGTCAAGGTGCCGGCGGACCTGCCGCTGCATCTGCTGGGTCCGCTGGGCTGCGGGTTCATCACCGGTGCCGGGGCCGTGTTCGAGGCATTCCGCCTGCGGCCGGGGCAGAGCATCGTGGTCTTTGGTGCGGGCAGTGTCGGGCTTGCGGCGGTCATGGCGGCGCGGATCGCGGGTGCTGCCCGCATCGTGGCCGTCGATACCCTGCCCGGCAGGCTCGATCTCGCGCGTGCGCTGGGCGCATCGGAGTGCCTGGCCTCCGGTCCGGATACCGCGGCTCAACTGCGCGAAATAGAGCGTCACGGCTTTGACTTCAGCTTCAACACCACGAACGTTCCGGCCGTGTATGGCGCGGCCATTGAATGCCTGGCGAACGAGGGCACCGCAGGCTATGTGACGCGGCCGCGGGGCGAGTGGTCCTTGAATGTCGCCTTCCTGCTCGCGGGTGGGCGCAAGCTCCAGGGCATCCTCGGCGGCAGTGCGAACCCGCAGGTGGTCATACCGCAGCTGCTGACCTACTGGCGGCAGGGCCGCTTTGAGTTCGAGCGGCTGATCACTGAATTTGCCTTCGAGGACATCGGGACTGCGTGGGCGGCCTGCGAGTCCGGTGCGGTGGTCAAGCCGGTGCTGCGGGTCTGAATCCGGACCGCGTTTCCCCACCGCGGCCCGGTAAGACGAAGCCGCTGACGTGGCTGCCA
>DAIDKA010000307.1 GCA_027451085.1 Gammaproteobacteria bacterium | reverse complement strand
CGCGGGCACCTGGGGACCGGCGGCTTCCAGCGCGCTGATCGGCCGCAGCGGCTTCGAGTGGCACGGAGAAACCTGATCATGAAGCTGGCACCAGGCCTGTGCGCCGCGCTTTCGCTCTGCGCAGCATGGAGCCCGGCAGCGCCGGCCCAGTCGCCCGCCGCTGTGGCCGATGCCACCGCCCAGGACCATCAACAGATGATGCAGCAGCTGGGCATCACCCGGCTGCGTCCGGCCCCCAGCGGCGATGAGCATGCCCCGGACCACGCCAACTACGATGAAGCGAAGGCCAGCCCCTATCCCGACTGGCCGGACCCGCTGATCTTCCCCGACGGCAAGCCCGTCACCACCGCCGACGCGTGGTACCGCAAGCGCCGGCCGCAGATCGTGGAAGACTTCGAGCGCGAGGTCTACGGCCGGGTGCCGGCCCATACACCCGCCGTGAGCTGGTCGGTGGGGTCGTCGGAAGTCGAACGCGTGGGCCCGGTGCCCGTGAGCGCCACGCAGCTGATCGGTCATCTGGACAACTCGATGGATCCTGCCATCAGCGTCGACATCCCCGTCATGCTGATCAAACCGCTGCAGCACTCGGGCCCGATGCCGGTGCTCATCATGTTCACCCTCGGCGCACCCCGCTTCCCCGCGCCGGTTCCGCCCTCCGCCGCGGACATCGCGCGCATGAACGCTGCGCTGCGCAGCGCGATGAGCCGCGAGGATCCCTCGCTGGCGCAGGTGCTGCGCTCGCACCCGGGCTGGCAGCCCATTGCCACCCCGCCGTTCTTCCCACCACCGCGTCCGGCGGGCGATCCCATCCAGCAGCTGGTGGCCGACGGCTGGGCCGTCGCGCAGATCGATCCCACGGCGGTGCAGGCCGACAATGGCGCGGGGCTCATCCGCGGCGTCATCGGTCTCACCAACCGCGGCGAGCACCGCAAACCCGATGACTGGGGCGCGCTGCGCGCCTGGGCCTGGGGCGCCGGCCGCCTGCTCGATCGCCTTGCGCAGGACCCGGATCTGGACGCAAAACACATCGGCATCGAAGGCGTGTCGCGCTATGGCAAGGCGGCGCTGGTCGCCATGGCGTTCGACCCGCGGTTCTACATGGTGCTGGTGGGATCTTCCGGCGAGGGCGGCGCCAAACCGCACCGGCGCAACTTCGGTGAGGCCGTGGAATCACTCACCGCCGAGGGCGAGTACCACTGGATGGCGGGCAATTTCCTCAAGTACGGCGCGGCCGAGGCGCGGGAAGGCGCCAGGACCGCCGCCGACCTGCCGGTGGAATCCTCCGAACTCATTGCGCTGTGCGCGCCGCGGCTGACGTTCATCAGCTACGGCTCGCCATCGGCGGGAGATGCACTGTGGCTGGACCAGCAGGGCAGCTACATGGCCGCGGTCGCGGCAGGCAAGGTCTTCCGCTTGCTGGGCGCGAAGGACCTGGGCGTCGGTGATGATTACCGCAACGCCCGCAAGCCCGGCATCGGCACGGGCCTGCTCGACGGCCAGCTGGCCTGGCGCCAGCACGAGGGCGGCCACACCGACGTCCCCAATTTCAAATACTTCATCGCCTGGGCCGACCGCTTCATGGGTCGCCCCGCCCCGCACTGACGCGGCTTAGGCCAGGGCGCGGATCAGACCCGGGATTTCATCCAGAGGCACCACCTTCTCGGCGGCGCCAAGCTTGATGGCCTCCTTGGGCATGCCGAACACCACGCAGGTATGCTCGTCCTGCGCCACGGTGCGGGCGCCCGCATCGCGCATCTCCTTCAGGCCGCGCGCGCCGTCATCGCCCATGCCGGTCATGATGAAGCCCGTGGCATTGGCACCGGCGATCTTGGCGACCGAACGGAACAGGACATCGACGGACGGACAGTGCCGGTTCACCGGCGGACCCTCCTTGACCTCCACGTGATACTGCGCGCCGCTGCGCTTGAGCAGCATGTGCCTGCCACCGGGGGCGATGAGCGCACAACCCGGCACCACGCGGTCGCCGTTCTGCGCCTCGCGCACCTCGATGGCACACAGGCTGTTGAGGCGGCTGGCGAACGCGGCCGTGAACTGGGGCGGCATGTGCTGCACGACCACGATGCCGGGACAGACGGCCGGCAGCTCCACCAGCACCTCCTGCAGCGCCTGGGTGCCGCCGGTGGAAGTCCCGATCGCCACGATGCGCTCGGTGGTCTCGGCCATCGCGCGTTCACGCGCGGGGGCGAGGATGACATCGGCGGTGTGCTTGACCGGTGCCGCCGGCAGCGGGCGTGCGGCCCGCGCAACCAGGCGTTTGAGGTTGGCACGCGCCGCCACCCGGATGGCGCTGAGCAGTTCCTCGGCGGACTCTCCCAGGAACTGCTTCAGGCCGATCTTGGGCTTGGTGATGATGGTGACGGCGCCAGCAGCCAGGGCCTCCAGCGTCGTGGGCGCGCCCGCTTCGGTGAGCGTGGAGCAGATGACCACGGGCGTCGGGCGCTCCTGCATGATCTTGCGCAGGAAGGTGATGCCGTCCATGCGCGGCATCTCGACGTCCAGCAGGATGACGTCCGGCCATTGCAGCTTCATGCGTTGCATGGCGAACAGGGGGTCGGCCACCGCCGCGACGACTTCCATGCCGGGGTCGTCCTGCAGCATGCCCACCATGACCTGGCGTACGACGGCGGAGTCGTCCACCACCATGACCTTGATCCGTTCCATCGACATTCCTTCAGGCCGTGAGCTGCAGCGGCGGGTTCGGACGGATCAGGCTGCCTGCTCCGGAGCCTGGGTCAGCGCCAGCACGTCCTCGAGCGCCAGCACGGCGTCGAGATCCACGAGGATTACGAAGCGCCCGCCGATCCTGGCGATGCCGGAGATGAAATCCGCGCGGATGCGGGCGCCGAAGGCCGGCGTCGGCCCGATGTCACTGGCGGGAACTTCGAGCACGGCGTCCACCGCGTCCACCACCACGCCGATCACCTGGCGCTCACCCTGCAGCATCGTCTCCACGATGATGATGCAGGTGCGGCGGCCGGCCTCGACGACGTCCTGGCCGAACCGCACCGACAGGTCCACCACCGGCAGCACCGAGCCGCGCAGGTTGATGACCCCGCGCACCGTCTGCGGCATCAGCGGCACCACTGTGGGCGTCACGTACTCGATGATCTCCTTCACGGCCAGGATGCCGACCGCGAAGATCTCCCCGCCCAGACGGAAGGTCAGATACTGGCTGGTGTGGTTTTTCATGCTGCGACCGAATCCTGCCCCAGTGCCTGCTGGGAGCGGGCCACGGCAAGCGCCACCAGTGACGGGACGTCCAGGATCAAGGCGACCTCGCCGGTGCCCAGGATGCTCGATCCGCTGATGCAGTCCACCTGGCTGAACATCCTGCCCAACGGCTTGATTACAGTCTGGAACTCGCCCAGCAGGGTGTCGACCACCAGGCCGGTGCGCTGGCCGCCGTGGCGCAACACCACGATGCTCTGGCGCCGCGAGGCCGGTTCCGACGCCGCGAACAGCTCGCGCAGCCTGATGAAGGGCATGACCTCCCCGCGCAGGCTGGTGAGGTCATGGCCCGGGGTGGCGGTGAACTCCACGCACTCCTCGATGCTCTCCAGCGGCAGCACGAAGATGGTCTTGCCGATGGCGATCTGGAAGCCGTTGATGATCGCCAGCGTCAACGGCAGGCGGATGCTGATGGTGGTGCCGACGTCCTGTTCGCTGCGGATGTTGATGGTGCCGCGCAGCGCCGTGATGTTCTTCTTCACCACGTCCATGCCGACGCCGCGGCCGGACAGGTTGGTGATCTTGTCCGCCGTGGAAAAGCCCGGTTCGAAGATCAGGTTGAAGATCTCATTGTCGGGCGGCGTGCGGCCGGCTTCCAACAGGCCGCGTTCCACGGCCTTGGCGAGGATCTTCTCCTTGCGCAGGCCGCCACCGTCGTCGCTGACCTCGATCACGATGTGGCCGGAGTCGTGGAAGGCGTTCAGCCGCACCGTGCCACCCGGCGGCTTGCCCTTGGCGATGCGCGCCTCTGCCGGCTCGATGCCGTGGTCCATGGAGTTGCGCACCAGGTGGGTGAGCGGATCGCCGATCTGCTCCACCACCGTCTTGTCGAGTTCCGAGTCCTCACCGCTGACTTCCAGCGCGATCTGCTTGCCCAGCTCGCGCGACACGTCGTGCACCACGCGCTGGAAGCGCGCGAAGGTGGCGCCGATCTTGACCATGCGCAGCTGCAGCGCGCTCTCGCGCACCTCTTCGATCAGCGCCGAGACGGTCGCGGTGGACTCCACGAACTCGGTGTTGCCGGAGCGGCGGGCCAGTAGGTTGGCGCTGGCGGCGGCCGTGATCAGCTCGCCGATGCTGGTGATCAGGTGGTCGAGCTTGTCAGCCGCGACACGCACGGTGCGTTCCGGAGCCTGGCCGCGGACGGCGGTGGCGGCGGCATTCTTGCGCTCCGGCTCCGCGGCCGGGGCTGGCTTGAGCGCGGTGTCGATCTCGGCGTTGGTCAGGCCACCGCACCTGTGCAACACGGTGCGTAGGGCGCCCTCGTCCGACAGGCGCCGCCACCACTCGCGCAGGTAGGCGACGTAGGCGCGATGGCTGGAACCCGGCTGCAGGATCCCGAGCTTCAGGTCATCTCTTACGAATTCAAAGGCATCTTCGATCTTTTTGCGATCCGCCGTGGTGCGGAAGCCGACCTCGAAGCCGAGGTAGCAATGCTCCGGGTTCATGGCTTCGGCGTCCTCGGGCAGACGCTCGGTGACCAGCATCACGCCGACCACGGTGCCGAAGCCGCCGAGATAGCGCAGAAAGGACATCGGGTCCATGCCGGCGGCCAGAACCTCCGGCCCGAAACGCAGGCTCAGGTGCCAATGGTCCGCAGGCGTGGTCCCCGCATCCGCAGCGGCCGCACCGACGGCGACGGCGGCCTGCCCAGCCTGCGCCGCGGGTCTGGCCGCCCCCCCCTTGCTGGCGAAATCTCCACCGAGCTCGCGCAACTGCTCCTGCAGCTGCGCCCCACTCTGGTCGGCGGCATCGAAGGCGGCGCCCGGCGGGCCGCCCTGCACCGACTGCATCAGCACCGCGACATGATCCTTGCAGTTGAGCAACACTGTGACCAGCGCCGGGTCCAGCTGCACGGTGCCCTGGCGCACGCGGTCCAGCACGGTTTCCATGCCGTGCACGAAGGC
>DAIDKA010000306.1 GCA_027451085.1 Gammaproteobacteria bacterium | reverse complement strand
GGCGGTGACCTTCGTCATCGGCAACGCCCACCGCATCAGCACCTCGCTGCTGGCGCCGGGCACGACCATATCCGCCTCCATCGCCAATGAATTCACCGAGGCGGTCGGCGACCTGTACACCTCGTCGCTGATCGCGCTGGGCGTGCTGTTGTTCATCATCACTTTCGTCGTGATCGCCGCCGCGCGCGTGCTGCTGCGGCGCCTGGACCGACGTTCGATGTCATCCGCATGAGCAGGGCACTGATCCGCAGGCTCACCAATCAGCTGGCGCTGACGCTGTCGGCGGGGGCGACCCTGGTCGGCCTGCTGTTCCTCGGCTGGATCCTGTGGACGCTGCTGGCGAACGGAGTGGCGGGACTGTCCGTGCACCTGTTCACCCAGTCCACGCCGCCGCCGGGTGCCGATGGTGGCCTGCTCAACGCCATCTTCGGCAGCGCCGCCATGACGCTGATCGGCATCGCCGTGGGCGCGCCCGTCGGCATACTGGCCGGCACCTGGCTCGCCGAGTACGGCCGCGAGACGCGGCTTGCCACCTTGATCCGCTTCGTGAACGACGTGCTGCTGTCGGCGCCGTCCATCATCGTGGGCCTGTTCATCTACCAGGTGGTGGTGGTGCCCATGAAACATTTTTCCGGTCTGGCCGGCTGCCTGGCGCTGGCGGTCATCGCCATCCCGGTGACCGTGCGCACCACGGAGGACATGCTGAGCCTGGTGCCCCAGGGGATGAAGGACGCCTCTTTGGCGCTGGGCGCCTATCCGTGGCGCACCATCACTGGCGTGATCTATCCCGCTGCGCGCAGCGGCATGGTCACCGGCCTGCTGCTCGCCATCGCGCGGGTCAGCGGTGAGACCGCGCCGCTGCTGTTCACCGCGCTGAACAACCAGTTCTGGAGCCGGGACCTGAACGCGCCGATCGCCAACCTGCCCGTGGTGATCTACCAGTTCGCCCAGAGCCCTTACAAGGAGTGGCAGCAGCTGGCCTGGTCCGGCGCGCTGCTGATCACGCTGACCATCCTGGCCCTGAGCATCATCGCCCGCGTGGTGGTGTCGGCACTGATGCCCGGGAGGCGTCAATGAGTTCCTCCGGGTCCGGCGCCAAGGTGCAGGTGCAGGACTTGCGCTTCTATTACGGCGCCGCGCAGGCGCTCAAGGGCATCAACCTGGACCTGCCCGACCGCAGCATCACGGCCTTCATCGGCCCCTCCGGCTGCGGTAAATCGACGCTCCTGCGGGTGCTGAACCGCATGTATGCGCTGTATCCCGGGCACCGCGCGGAAGGGCGGGTGCTGCTCGACGGACAGAACATCCTGGAGCCGGGGGTGGACATCGCCGCGCTGCGCTTCAAGGTCGGGATGGTGTTCCAGAAACCCACGCCATTCCCCATGTCGATCTTTGACAACGTGGCGTTCGGAGTGCGCCTGGCGCAGCGTATGCCGCGCCGGCAGCTGGCTGTGCGCGTGGAGTCCGCGCTGCGTGACGCGGCGCTGTGGGAGGAGGTCAAGGACAAGCTGCGCGACGACGGACGCAGCCTCTCGGGCGGCCAGCAGCAGCGCCTGTGCATCGCCCGCACCATTGCCATGAATCCGGAGGTTCTCCTGTTCGATGAACCGACCGCGGCGCTCGATCCCATCTCGACGCTGCGCATCGAGGAGACCCTGCAATCGCTGCGGGAGCGGTACTGCATCGCCATCGTGACCCACAACCTGCAGCAGGCCGCGCGCGTGTCCAACTACACCGCCTTCATGTACATGGGGGAACTGGTGGAGGTGGGACCTGCTGAACAGATATTCACATCCCCGAAGGACCGGCGCACCGATGACTACGTTACAGGCCGCTTCGGCTAAATCCCTGGGGTCCCTGGAGGTGGGCAGCATCGGCCAGACGGTCGGGCAGTCCACCGTGCCGGACCCGGTGTTCTCCTGCCAGGACGTCAACGTACGCTACGGCAGCAAGCACGCCCTGCGCAATGTGACCCTGGACGTCGGCCGGCGGCAGGTGCTGGCCATGATCGGGCCTTCCGGTTGCGGCAAGTCCACGTTCCTGCGCTGCCTGAACCGCATGAACGACACCATTGCGGGGGCTGCCGTCACGGGCCGCATCCTGCTCGACGGCCAGGACATCCATGGCCCGGGGCAGGACGTGGTGCGGCTGCGCGCCCGCGTGGGCATGGTGTTCCAGAAGCCCAATCCGTTTCCCAAGTCCATCTATGACAACGTCGCCTACGGTCCACGCCTGCACGGCCTTACCCGCAGCCGCAGCGATCTGGATGAACTGGTGTGCACCAGCCTGCAGCGCGCCGGCCTGTGGAACGAGGTCAAGGATCGCCTGAAGCACGCCGGCACCGGCCTGTCCGGCGGTCAGCAGCAACGCCTGTGCATCGCCCGCACCATCGCCGTGCAGCCCGAGGTCATCCTGATGGACGAGCCCTGTTCTGCGCTGGACCCGGTGGCCACCGCGCGCATCGAGGATCTGATCGACGAGCTCAAGGAGCTGTATGCGATCGTCATCGTGACACACTCCATGCACCAGGCTGCGCGCGTGTCGCAGCGCACGGCCTACTTCCACCTGGGAGCGCTGGTGGAGGTCGGGGAAACCGACCGGATTTTCACCAACCCGCGCCACCGGCTGACCGAGGCCTACATCACCGGCCGTTTCGGCTGATCCGGGCATTGCCCACCGCGGGCGCTTTTTTCCGCAAGCCGGCATATGAAAAAGCCCGCGCCGGCTCAAGCCGGCGCGGGCCTCTGCAGCAGGCTCCGGCCTGCGTGCTTACTTCTGGTACGGGTAGTAGCGGAAGGAAGCCATGCCGATGACGATGTTCGCATCCGGGGCAGTGCCACCGCTGCCGGAGAACAGTGTGCGCTCCAGCCATTCCATCTGCAGGCCGACCTGGACGTTGCCCAGCTGGCCGTTGTAGGCCTTCCACCAGAAACCGCTGGTGACCTCGTCGATCTTGCGGTTGGCGCCGGCGCAGGTGCCGCCGAGGGTGTAGCAGCCGCTGTTGTTGGCAGTCGGCAGGCCCAGGCCGTAAGAGTAAGGCCCATAGGCGGTGCCGGCCGAGTTCAGGAGCGTGCCCTGGTACACGGTGCGGCTTTCCTGCTCCCGACCGGTGTACAGGTACAGCTGCCAGTTCGCGGTCGGGGTGGCGGTGAGACCGGCCATGATCTCGTATTCACCCACGGGGGCGAGCTGGCCGTCGGGCTTCATCACCACGTCCGACAGTGAACCGGAGCCGTAGCGGCCGATGCCCTTGCCCACCAGGCCGCTCACCTGGAAGCTCAGCATCTGCGGCACCAGGGGCAGGATCATGCCGGCGCCGACACTGCCGCCGAAGGTCGTCTGCGTGTCGGTGCCGACCGCCGAGCGGAACCAGCGTCCCATGCCGAACAGTTCGTAGTGGCCGTAGCCGGGGTCGGCCGCGATCTTCGCGATCACGTCCGGTGCGGGATCGATGGAGTAGTTGTTGGTCGGCGCGTACAGCGAACCGGGCGTGTTGCCGAAGCTGGTGACGATCCCGCTCGGGAAGGCGGCGGGGGTGCCGGTCGTGGTCGGGACATTGTTGTTGGTGACGATGCCGGTGGCCTGCGGGCTTTCCAGCGACAGCCCCAGCCAGACGCGGTCACTGAGCTTGTCGACCAGGCGCACCTGCGCGTTGCGGGTCCAGTTGAAACCCGCGACGTACTGCGCGTCGATGGTCAGCGGCACGTTCTCGTCGCGTGGCTCCATGCCCTTCTTTTCCAGGGTCAGCAGGCTCCAGTTCTGCCCTGCCAGCACGTACCAGCCCGAGTCGCTCTCGAACTTGCCGTAGATGTTGCGCATGCGCAGGTTGTAGCTGTTGCTCTCGTTGGAGTTCGCGGTGGGCGCGGCGCCCAGGAAGTCCATCTCGAAATAGGCTTCGGCGCGGCCGCCGTCGTACGGGTCCCCCTGGGCCAGCATCGAGAGCCTGCTCTGCCGGGCGGACTCGCGGAACTCGCTGACGTTGGACTGCTCGTTGTTGCCCATCGGGATGCCGTTGAAGCTCGAGCCCACATCGGCGGTCTCGTTCTTGTTGCGGTAGATGGTCGCCAATTCGGTGAAGCCCCCGAAGGTGATCTTGAGCGGACCGGTCTGGATGGACGGGGCGTGACTGTCAGTCTGCGGCGAGTTCGCCGGAGAGTTCTGCTCGGGCGTGCTCTGGGCCATCACGGCGGGAGCCGCTGCGACGCCCAGCACCAGCGCGACCGCCGCGGCCACCGGGGCCAGGCGACGCTGCGGGGCTGCGGTCACGGATGCGATGCGGGAGAGTGTCATGTGGCAGTTCCTTCTCAGCCAGGCGTTTGGGTGACGCAACTGTGGTGGAGACCCATGGCATCTGCATTGCAGAATCATGACGGTTTTGTTTCAACCCTGCCGCAACGCGGGAAAACGCGGTAATCCGGTGCGCGGCGGCGCGCCGTACCGGAGCAGGCAGGGGCTGTGTGGGGCAGCGCAGCGGCGGTTGCCGCTGCGCTGTAGCGTGGTTACAACGGCGCGCGCAGCACGTCGTCGCGGGTCACCAGGTGACGGAAAGCGGAGATGACAGCCGGTTCCGGACGGCGGATGGCGGGCAGCGCCTGGTAGTTCTGCCAGCCGCCACCCAGGGCGCGATACAGTGCGACGAACTGGTCCGCCATAGCGGCCTGGGCGGCGGTGTAGTCGTCCTGGATCTGGTAGGCGGCGCGTTCGGCGTCGACGACGTTCAGAAAGTCGGTGAGACCACGGGTGTAGCGTTCCTGGGCCAGGGTCAGGGCCCGCTGCGCGGCCACCAGGGCTTCGCCCAGCTTCTCGACACGCGACTGGTCAGCGCCATAGCCGTCGATGGCAGAGTCCACGTCCTGCACCGCGGCCTCGAGGGTGTAGCGGTATTCAGCCAGCTGGGCTCGCGTCTGCAGGTCGGCCTGCATGATCGCAGCATCCAGCGTGCCGAAGTCGAGCAACGGCCACAGGGCGGCGGGACCGGCGGACCAGATGTGCTGGCCGATGGCCGGTTCTGATCCCAGGCCCTGGCGCTGGAAGCCGATGGCCGCGGTGACAGCGAGCTGCGGGAAGACGTCTGCCGTGGCCACGCCGATGCGGGCCGTGGCGCCGCCCAGTTCCTGCTCCGCCTGCCGGATGTCCGGGCGCTGTTTCAGCAGGTCGAGCGGCAGTCCCGACGGGTTGATGACGGGGGCGGTCGGAATCGGTCCGCTTGCGGCAAGTTCCTGCTGCAGGTCCTCGGGGAAGGCCCCGAGCAGCACTGCGACGGCGTACTCGGCGGCCTGCACCTGCGCCTGCAGGGGCGCAAGCTTGGCCTCTTCGACCGCAAGTTCGCGGTCGGCGAGGGCGGCGTCCAGCTCATTGGTGATGCCGCGCTGGAACCGGGTGCGGGCGATGCGCTGGGAGTCGCGCAGTGCCGCGATGTTGGCCGTGAGCACGGCCAGCAGGGTCTGGTCGCCGCGCAGGTCGATGTAGGCGCGTGCGACGTTGGCGATGACGGTGATCTGCACATTCTGCCGCGCCGCCACCAGCGCCTGGGTGTCGAAGTGCGCGGCCTGCAGCTCGCGCCGGTACTTGCCGAAGAGGTCGATCTCCCACACGGAGTCGAAGCCTCCGATCTCATCGATGTGTTGCAGCTCGGTGGTGTTGTCCGCGGAGGTCAGGGTGTCCGACACGCGGCTGCGCGTCAGGTCCCTGCCCGTGCCACGGCCGACGGCGCCAGTGGCCTCGGCATCAGGCAGTTCGGTGCCCAGCAGCGCACGCTCATAGGTGCGCGCTGCCTGCAGGCGGTCAAGAACCACCAGGACATCGGTATTGGACCGCAGCGCGCGATCGATCAGCCGGTTCAGCTCCGGGTCGCCCAATGACTGCCACCAGGCCGCAAGGTCCACGGCCTTGGCCGCAGGGGCGCTGCTGCCGGTGGCCGTCGACATGGCAGCCAGTTTTGCCGGCAGCGGCATGTCCGGCCGGTGATAGTCCGGGCCCACCGCGCAGCCGGCGAGGGCGCCGAACGCCAGCGCTACCAGTGCTGTCCCGGTCTTCATTGCGCGGTCTTCTCCATGTTCACCACCACCCGATCGCCGTCGACAATCTGGCTGCTCAGGTTCAGCACGAGCCGGTCCCCGGGTTGCACACCCGAGTCCAGCTCCACCATGTTGCCGTCGTCGCGCGCGATGGTGACATTGCGCAGGTGCACCCGGTTCTGCGCATCGACGATGGCAACCTGTTCGCCGCTGGAGCGGAACAGCAGCGTTGCCGCTGGAACCTGCACCCGTCCCTTGGGCGGCAGGTCGAAGTCGGCGTCAATGAACATACCCGGCAGCCAGCGGGCGTCCGGGTTCGGGATGTCCACTTCCACCTTGAGGGTGCGCGACCCGTTGTAGATGGCGTTGGAGGTACGCGTGACCTTGCCGGTGCTCTTCATGGCGACACCGCTGGTGCCGCTTACCGTGACGGGCAGGTCATCCTGCACCAGTGCGCCGGCGACGCTCTGTGGCACATCGACCATGAAGCGCATCGGATCGTTCTGGCTCATGACGTACAAGGGGGTGGTGGCGGAGGTGCTGCCGGCCGTCACGAGGTTGCCGATGTCGATGAAACGCTTGGTGATGCGCCCGTCATAGGGGGCGCGCACCTGCTTGAATTCCATCAGTGCCGCGTACTTGTCGACGCGCGCCTGGTCCAGGGCCGCCTGGGCCATGGCGGCCTTCAGCTGCGCATCGGAGGCTTCGAACACCGCCTGCTTCTCCTCCCGTTCCTGTTGTGACACCACACCGGGCGGGGAGTCGCGCCAGCGTTCCCAGGTGGTCCTGCCTACTTCGGCCTGGGCGCGCCGCTGCACCACCTCCGCCTGCGAAACCTTGAGCTGCGCCCGCGCGGCCGCGTACTCCGCATCCAGATCAGGGGTGTCGATCACGGCCAGCAGCTGGTCTTTTTTAACCGGGTCGCCGATGTCCACCCCCGCTCGCGACATAGGTGGTGAGGGACCGCTGGTTCTCGCAGCAGTGGATACGAATGCGCACGGCGTACTGGTTGGCGGGGTTGATGTTGTAGGCCGCACCTGAGGCAGCGCCAAGGATGATGGGCTGGAGCGAGACCGCGCCGGTGCCCTGCTGCGCGGTGGCCTGGAAGCCGGCGATGCATCCGGAGATGTCGTTTGCGCCGGCGTAGAAGGCGGCGAGGATGCCTGTGCTGGCATTGGCGAGCTGAATCCCCGTGGCCTCAAGCAGAAGAGTGCCGCCCATCTCGATGGGGTCGAGCCAGCGAAACTGCGCCTGGCCGTCGATGCCGGTGCCGCCATTCAACGCGAGGCCGCCCGCGCCGAGGGTGAAGCAGTTGTTGTTGGCGGGAATGCCCCATGTTGTGGCGTTGATCGCCGGCTGGTTGAACAGTTCGTGGATCAGCGTGGTGTGTCCGGCCGGCGGAAAGTAAGGATCGGCGGAGAGAAAGAAAACCTTGGTAACGCCGTCGCCCGTAAAGTATTCGGTGACGTAGGCGCCGGGCTCGTGTTGGCCGCAGACCGTAATGTCGCTGGCATACATGCGTTGCGCGCCGGAGGTGAGCGAAAGATTGGCGAGCG
>DAIDKA010000305.1 GCA_027451085.1 Gammaproteobacteria bacterium | reverse complement strand
ATCCCAACTTGCAAAGCTCCCGATCCGGATACCCGCACCCCGAAGTTCCGCGCGCCCGCCGGCGCGTGCGACGCGCACTGTCATATCTTCGGGCCCGGTGACAGATACCCATACGCCGCCGACCGCACCTATACGCCGCCGGACGCCCCGGTGGAGCGATTCCGCGAACTGCAGCAGACGCTGGGCCTGACGCGCGCGGTGCTGGTGAACGCCAGCTGCCACGGCAGCGACAACAGCGTGATCCTCGACGCCATCGCCGCCAGCGGCGGTCACTACCGCGGCGTCGCCAACCCGGATGACTCCTTCACCGAAGCCGACTACCGCAGGATGCACGAGGGCGGCGTGCGCGGCGTGCGCTTCAACTTCGTCAAGCACCTCGGCGGCATGCCCGACATGGGCGAGTTCCACCGTGTCATCGAGCGCATCAAGCCGCTGGGCTGGCACGTGGACCTGCATTTCGATGCCTCCGATCTGGTCGAGCACGCGGACCTGCTTGCGAACATGCCGGTGCCGTTCATCATCGACCACATGGGCCGCGTGCCGACCAGGAACGGCCTTGCGCAGGCGCCGTTCCAGCAACTGCTCAAGGTGTTCCGTTCCAATCCGCGCTGCTGGGTGAAGATCAGCGGCTCCGAGCGGATCTCAAGCGCCGGCCCGCCGTTCACCGATGCGGTGCCGTTCGCGCGCGCGCTGGTCGAGACCGCGCCGGATCGCATCCTGTGGGGGACCGACTGGCCGCATCCGAACATTGCCAAGCACATGCCGAACGACGGCGATCTGGTCGACCTGGTGCCGTTGATCGTGCCGGAGCCCGGGCTGCAGCAGCAGGTGCTGGTCGACAATCCGCACCGGCTGTACGAATTCGGCGCCTGACCGGCACACAAATATCACTTGAAGGTTTGAGGGGAATTTCATGGCGGACAAAGCAGTGGTGGACCCGTTCGAGGACATTCCGGGCACGACCCTGTTCAACGCGGAACGCTCGCGCGTCGGCTACCACCTGAACATGTTCTGCATGTCGCTGATGAAAAAGGCCAACCGCGAGGAGTTCAAGGCCAACGAGGACCTGTACCTGCGCAAGTGGCCGATGACCGACGAACAGCGCGAGGCCGTCCTCAAGCGCGACTGGGGCCGGATGATCCAGCTGGGCGGGAACGTCTACTTCCTGTCGAAGCTGTTCTCGACCGACGGGCTGTCGTTCCAGTTCGTCGCGGCCTCGATGACCGGCATGACGCAGGAGCAGTACGCGGAAATGATGTTGCACGGCGGCCGCAAGGTCGACGGCAACCGCAGCAATTCAGAGTGGGTGAAGTAACGTGGCCAAGATCGTCGCAAGCGTGAATTGTTCCCATGTGCCGGCCATCGGCGCGGCCTGGGACCTGGGCAAGACCGAGCAGCCGTACTGGCAGCCGGTGTTCAAGGGGTTCGACTACTCCAAGAAGTGGATCGCCGACCTCAAGCCCGATGTCGTCATCCTGGTCTACAACGATCATGCCTCGGCGTTCTCGCTGGAGGTCATCCCGACCTTCGCGCTGGGCACCGGCGCCGAGTTCAAGCCCGCAGACGAGGGCTGGGGCCCGCGCCCCGTGCCGACCGTCCACGGTCACCCGAAGCTCGCCAGCCACATCGCGCAGTCGGTGATCCTCGATGAATTCGACCTGACGCTGGTCAACAAGATGGACGTGGACCACGGCCTGACCGTGCCGCTGACGCTGATGTTCGGCCAGCCCGAAGCCTGGCCCTGCAAGGTGATCCCGCTGGCCGTCAACGTCGTGCAGTATCCGCCGCCCACGGGCAACCGCTGCTACAACCTCGGCAAGGCGATCAGGAGGGCCGTCGAGGCTTACCCCGAGGACCTGCGCGTCGTGATCTTCGGCACCGGTGGCATGTCGCACCAGCTGCAGGGCAAGCGCGCCGGTCTGATCAACAAGGAATGGGACAACAACTTCCTCGACCTGTTGACCCACGACCCGGGCAAGGCCGCCAAGATCCCGTTCATCGAGTACGTGCGCGAGACCGGTTCCGAGGGGATCGAGATGGTGATGTGGCTGGTGTCGCGCGGCGCGCTCGAGGACAAGGTCCGCGAGAAGCACCGCTACTACCATGTGCCCGCGTCCAACACGGCGCTGGGGCACCTGATTCTCGAGAACGAGTCCTTCAAGGGATGACCGAAGAGAATCCTTTCGACGATATCCCGGGCACCACGCTGTTTGATGCGCACAAGTCGCGGGAGGGGTACCACCTGAACATGTTCTGCATGTCCATGGGCGATGCCGCCAGCCGCGAGGAGTTCAAGCAGGACGAGCGCGCCTACCTGGCAAGGTACCCGATGACCGAGGAGCAGCGCGATTGCGTGTTGAGGCGCGACGCACTGCGCCTGATCGAGATCGGTGGCAACATCTACTTCCTGGCCAAGCTGTTCTACGTGGACGGCCGCTCCGTGCGCAGTGTGTGCGCCGCCATGTCCGGGATGACGGACAAGGAATACGAACAGATGATGCTGGACGGCGGGCGCTCCCCGGAGGGCAACCGCAGCAAGTCCGAGTGGGCGCAAAGCGCCTGAAACAAGACCTAGAGGACCGCATATGAAGATCGTCGTCGCCGGGCAGGGTGCCTTCGGCATCAAGCATATCGAAGCCATCCAGAAGATCAGCGGCATCACGATTGCCTCCCTCGCGGGCGGCAGCGAGGATTCCACGCGAGAGGTCGCCGCCAAGTACGGGATCCCGCACTGGACCACCAGCCTCGATGAGGCGCTGGCGCAGCCCGGTGTCGAGGCGGCCATCCTGGCCACCCCCACCCAGATGCACGCCGCCCAGGCGATCCAGTGCCTGCGTGCCGGCAAGCACGTGCAGGTGGAAATCCCCATGGCCGACAACCTGGCGGATGCGCAGAAGATCGTGCAGGTGCAGCAGGAAACGGGTCTGATCGCCATGGCCGGCCACACCCGCCGCTTCAACCCCAGCCACCAGTGGGTGCACAAGAAGATCAAGTCCGGTGAGCTCAAGGTCCTGCAGATGGACGTGCAGACCTATTTCTTCCGCCGCACCAACATGAACGCGCTGGGCAAGCCGCGCAGCTGGACCGACCACCTGCTGTGGCACCACGCGGCCCACACGGTGGACCTGTTCCAGTACCAGACCGGTGAGAACGCCGTGGTGGCCCGCGGTGTCCAGGGTCCGTTCCACCCGGAACTGAAGATCGCAATGGACATGTCGATCCAGATGCGGACCGGTTCGGGCGCCATCTGCACGCTGTCGCTGAGCTTCAATAATGACGGCCCGCTGGGAACGTTCTTCCGCTACATCTGTGACAACGGCACCTACATCGCCCGCTACGACGACCTGCTCGACGGCAACAACAAGCCGATCGACGTGTCGAATGTCGATGTCTCGATGAACGGCATCGAACTGCAGGACCGCGAGTTCTTCGCGGCGATCAAGGAAGGGCGCGAGCCGAACGCGAGCGTCGCGCAGGTGCTGCCGGCTTACCAGAACCTGGACAAGATCGAAAAGTCGTTTATCTAGGCGTCGAGAGTTCGCATCATGGCCGGCGGGTGGCGCTCGCCGGCCACCTCGAGTGCGTCGACCAGCGCGCGCAGCCGCTGTTCCTCGGCGTGGTTGAGCGTCACGTCCAGCGCGCCCAGGTTGTCATCCAGGTGCCTGAGGGTCTTCTGGCCCGGGATGGGCAGTACATCGT
>DAIDKA010000304.1 GCA_027451085.1 Gammaproteobacteria bacterium | reverse complement strand
GACTTCCAGCAGCAGGCGGCGCTGCTGGTGGCGCGGTGGCACGAGGCCGGCAAAGGCTTTGCGCCGCTGTACCGGCTGGCCCGCCACAACCACCTGTCTCCCGCGCAGGCCATCGGCACGCCGCTGGATGCGCTGGGACCGCTGGTGCGCGAGTTTGTTGCAACGACGGGTTTGAAGGACTGAAGCGCCGCATACCTGAGGAGCCCATCATGGTCGAGCCTGTAAGGTTTCCGGAAATCGAGCTGTACCAGGGCTGGGGCGATCCCATGCGCACGGAGTGCGAAATCCGCGGGCTGGAGCTGGTGCAGGGGGAAATCCCGGCCGGCCTGGAAGGCGCGCTCTACAAGGTGGGCGCCGACCGGCAGTACCCCTCGGGCCGCAGCGACGACATCTTCATCGACGGCGAGGGCATGATCCACCTGTTCCGTTTCAAGGACAACCAGGTGGACTACACCAGCCGCTGGGTCCACACGGAGCGTTACAAGCGCCAGAAAGCAGCGCGGCGTGGGCTGTTCGGCCGCTACCGCAACCGCTACACAGTGGATCCCGGCGTTGCCGGGGTTCACCTGGGCACAGCCAACACCACCGCGCTGTTCCACGCCGGTCACCTGTATGCCCTGAAAGAGGATGACCTGCCGTACCGCATGGATCCACAGACGCTGGCGACGATCGGCCGGGACGATATCGGCGGCGCCGTCGACGCGGTGAGCCTGACGGCGCATCCGAAGGTTGATCCGGTGACGGATGAACTGCTGACGTTCTCCTACCAGGCGCGCGGCGACGCCACCCGGGACATCGCCTTCTACGTGTTCGGCCCGGACCGCAAACTGGTGAACAAGGTCTGGTTCCAGATGCCCTATGCGGCCTGCGTCCACGACTTCGCCATCACCGACGAGTGGGTGGTGATCCCGTTCTTTCCGCTGATCACCGACCTCGACGTGGTGAAGGCCGGAGGGCCGTACTACCAGTGGCACCCTGACAAGCAGATCCACGTGGCACTCGTGCCCAGGTACGGCGTGGCGCAGGACATCCGCTGGTTCAAGGGCCCGGCCGCGAGCGCCGGACACATGATGAACGCGTTCCGCGACGGCTCGAAAGTCCACCTGGACCTGTGCTTCTATCACGGCAACTGCTTTCCGTTCTTTCCGACCCCGGCAGGGGAGTGCACCGCCGCCGTGCCGCCGTTCCTGACCCGCATGAGCTTCGACCTCGAGTCGACTGACGGACAGATCGGGATGCGCCGGATCATGGGTGATCCGTGCGAGATGCCGCGCACCGATGATCGCTACCAGGGCCGCCCGTACCGTCATGGCTATGTGATCTGCAACCGCGGCCCGGATGGCTCCAGCGGCATCGGTCACGTGGACCCGGAGACCGGGGCGCTCGCAGTGTGGATGCCGGGGCCTGCCAATGGCGTGCAGGAGGCACAGTTCGCGCCGCGTGCGCCGGACAGCCCCGAAGGTGATGGCTGGCTGCTGGTGCCCGTGTCGAGGATTCCACACAATCGCAGCGACCTTGTGATCCTGGACGCGCGCAACGTGGCGGCCGGGCCGGTTGCCACGCTGAGTCTGCCGGTGCGCGTACGTTCCACGTTCCACGGCACCTGGGTGCCGGAGGCCACGCTGCGCAGTGGACGTTTCAACTACACACGAACCTGATTTCCCGCGCCTGTTCCACAAAAAGCAAAAGACATGACGGCAAAACCGGGTGACGCAGCCGCGACGCAGCCGTCGGTGGGATATCGCGGCTGGCGGAACGGTACAGCCGGGTGCGCATCATCGCGTTCGCCACACTGGTGTGGTCGGTGGCGTGGCGGAGGCTCAGCCCGGCCTAGGGCACTTGCAGCACGATGGCAGCAGTGCCAGGCCGCCTTGGATTAAAACCCCTGAAAAATCAATGGGGTTATGCTAACTTCCACTGGTGCTCGGACGCCTTGAAATGGCGTTCTGGTGCCCGGGAGAGGACTCGAACCTCCACGGTGTTACCCGCTAGTACCTGAAACTAGTGCGTCTACCAATTCCGCCACCCGGGCTTGGGAAGCTGAACATCCAGCGGGCTGTTGGCCCTGCGGGAGGCGCGCAATTTACGCATGGGTGCGGGCGCTGTCAATTGAGCACAGAATTTATTGAGAGGTTTATGAGAAGAGGACAGTACGGCAGACGGGGCGCGCCCAAGGCGATCGCCAGTGGCAGCCACCCCGGCCGCGCGGATGGAGGCGGCAAGGCCCGTTCCAGTCCGCGCAAGGACGCAAAGGCTGGCAAGACAGCCGCTGAAGGCGCAACGCGTCTGCACGCGGGCCAGTCCGCCGAAGGGGTGGTCAGCGCAAACCGCGCCGGCTACGGCTTCGTGCGCATCGATGGGTTGCGCGAGAGTGTGTTCCTGCCGCCCGGCCAGATGCGCGGGGTGATGCATGGTGACCGCGTGCGCGTGAAGCTGGCTCGCGATCACAGCCAGCGCTGGCTGGGAGAGCTCGAGGCCGTCATCGAGCGCGGCGTCAATGCCTTCCTCGGGACGGTGGAGATCCTGGGCCGCCAGGTGGCGATCACGGCCGCCGACAGGCGCATGCAGCTGCGCTGTGTTGCTTCGCTGAATGATCTCGATGGCGCCCGCAATGGTGACTGGGTCATCGCCCGCATCACCCGCCATGCCACGACGACCTCGCCGCCGTTCGCGCGGGTCGAGCGCAAACTGGACCCGGAGCAGCCGGTGCAGATGGCGACCGAGTCGGCCATCGCGCGTTTCGGGCTGCCCACGGATTTCCCGGCCGAAGTGGAGCGCGAGGCCGCGGCCTACGGCGACAAGGTGGATGCGGCCGAGGCGGCGCGCCGCACCGACCTGCGCGACATACCGCTGGTCACCATCGATGGCGAGACGGCGCGTGACTTCGATGACGCGGTCTATGCGGAACCCCATGCGGAGGGATTCCGGCTGATCGTGGCCATAGCCGATGTGAGCTGGTACGTGCGGCCGGGCACGGCCTTGGATGACGAGGCGGTCAAGCGCGGCACTTCGGTGTATTTCCCCACGCGCGTGATTCCGATGCTGCCGGCGGGGCTGTCGGATCACCTGTGTTCGCTCGCGCCGCACGTGGACCGGCTGTGCTTCGCGGCGGACATGGTCATCAGCCGCACGGGGTTGTTGAAGCGCGCGACGTTCTATCCGGCGTTGATGCGTTCGGCCGCGCGGCTGACCTACGATCAGGTGAACGCCGCGCTGCTGCAGAACGGTCTGGAGGCGCGGGCGCAGATCCAGGCGCAGACGCGCTTCAACGGGCTCGTGGAACGCCTGCTGCCGCTGGTGGACGTCTACCGCGCGCTGCTCAAGGCGCGGCGGGCGCGTGGCGCCCTGGACTTCGACGCACCGGAGGCCGGCTTCGACATCGATGACGCCGGCCGCATCCATGGTGTGCAGCTCAAGGACCGTAACGATGCCCACAAGCTGATCGAGGAGATGATGATCCTCGCCAACGTGGCGGTGGCACGCGAACTGTTGAAGTCGAAGACCCCCACGCTGTACCGCGTCCATGGCCGGCCGGAGGACGAGAAGCTCGACCGGCTGCTGTCCACGCTCACGGTGCTGGGCATCGAGGCGCAGATTCCGGAAAACGTCGCGCCGCGCGACATCCAGGCCATCACGCGCCGGCTCAAGGGGAGCGCGGAACTGCCGTTCGTGGAATCGCTCATCGTGCGTTCCATGCCGCAGGCGCTCTACCAGCCGACCAACATCGGCCACTTCGGTCTGGCCCTGGAGCACTACGCGCATTTCACCTCGCCCATCCGCCGCTATCCGGACCTCGTGGTCCATCGCACGCTGAAGGCGTTGCTGCAGGCACAGGACGGCAGCGGGGTGCGCTATGGCGAGGAGGCGCTCGGAGGCTCGGGCGAGGAACTGTCCAGGCTGGAGAAGCGTGCGGACGAATCCGACCGGTATGTCGAGAGCTTCCTCAAGTGCGCCTACCTGCGGGATCGCATCGGCCAGACCTTCCGCGGGCTGATCACCACGGTGGTGGAGTTCGGCTGCTTTGTGCAGCTGCTCGACCTGTCTGTGGACGGGCTGCTGCACCTGGACAACCTGCGTGACGATGATTACCTGATGGAGGAGCACGGCCATGCCTGGAGGGGCAGCCGCAGCGGGCGCCTGCTGCGCATCGGCAGCGAGATCCGGGTGCTGGTGACCTCCGTCAATCCCATCGAGGGGCTGATCGACCTGGAACTGGTTCCAGAGGCATGAGTGCGACCGAGCTGATCTACGGCCTGCACGCGGTGCGGGCGCTGCTGGGGCGGCATCCCGAGCGGGTGCTGAACGTCCGCCTGGCCGAGCGCCGCGAGGACGCCCGCGTGCGCGTCATCGAGGCCCTGGCAAATCAGCATGGCAAACCCGTGCAGCGCGTCGACACCCAGGCGTTGCAGAAGGCGCTGGGGGACGTGGCCCACCAGGGTGTGGCCGCGGAGGTGGTTCCCCTGCCGCCCTGGTCGGAGGACGACCTGCTGGTTGCGCTGGAAACGGCTGCTCAGCCCCTGATACTGGCGCTGGACGGGGTGCAGGACCCCCACAACCTGGGGGCCTGTCTGCGTACCGCCGATGCTTGCGGGGCGCTGGCCGTGATCGTACCCAGGGATCGGGCGGCCAACCTGACCCCCGTGGTGCGCAAGGTGGCGGCGGGGGCGGCCGAGACCGTGCCGCTGGTGACGGTCACCAACCTGGTGCGGACCCTGAAGCTGTTGCAGGAGGCGGGGTTGTGGGTGACCGGAGCGGACGCCGAGGGGGTGAAATATGCCCACGAGGCGGACCTCACCGGGGGCACTGTCCTGGTCCTGGGAGCCGAAGGCAGCGGCCTGCGGCAGCTGACCCGTCAGACCTGTGACCACATGGTCAGATTGCCCCAGCTGGGGGCGGTGGAAAGCCTGAACGTGTCGGTCGCTGCCGGCATGCTGCTGTACGAGGCCGTGCGGCAGCGCATGGCGAGGAAAAAGTAGCGGCCGCTCGCCCGATCCAGTACCATTCGCGCCCCCTTGCCACACCGGCTCACTGCCTGCCGGGTGGCTTTATATCCGCAAGGAGCAACCAATGAGGCATTACGAGATCGTGTTCCTGGTCCATCCGGACCAGAGTGAACAAGTGCCGGCGATGGTCGAACGTTACAAGTCGATGATCGCCAACGGCAATGGCAAGGTGCACCGCCTGGAAGACTGGGGCCGCCGCCAGCTGGCTTTCCCCATCGCCAAGGTCCACAAGGCGCACTATGTCCTGATGAACATCGAAGCCGACCAGAAGACACTGAGCGAGCTGACCGGCTCGTTCCGTTTCA
>DAIDKA010000303.1 GCA_027451085.1 Gammaproteobacteria bacterium | reverse complement strand
ACCTGCACCGCCGTCACCTTGTATTCCGGACAGTTCGTCGCCCAGTCCGAATTGTCGGTGGTGATCACATTGGCGCCCGAATCAGGGAAATGGAACGTGGTGTAGACCACGCCTGGCTGCACCCGCTCGCTCACCTTGGCGCGCATCACCGTGTCACCGGCGCGGCTGGCGACTCCGACCCAATCGCCATCGCTGATGCCGCGCTCTTCGGCGTCGTTCGGATGGATTTCCAGGCGATCCTCATCGTGCCAGCGGTTGTTTTCCGTACGGCGGGTCTGCGCACCCACGTTGTACTGACTCAGGATTCGGCCGGTGGTCAATATCAACGGATAGCGGGCATTGACCTTCTCGGCGGTCGGCACGTACTCGGTCACCAGGAACTTGCCCTTGCCCCTGACAAACGTGCCAATGTGCATGGTCGGAGTGCCCTCAGGGTGCTGCGCATTGCACGGCCACTGGATGCTGCCGAGTTCATCGATGCGGGCATAGCTCACACCGGTGAATGTCGGCGTCAGGCGTGCGATCTCATCCATGATCTGCGACGGATGCGTGTAGTTCATGGGGAAGCCGACGGCGTTGGAGAGCAGCTGGGTGATCTCCCAGTCGGCATAACCGGACTTCGGCTGCATCACCTTGCGGACGCGTGAAATGCGCCGCTCGGCATTGGTGAACGTGCCATCCTTCTCCAGGAAGGAGGATCCCGGCAGAAAGACATGGGCGAACTTCGCCGACTCGTTCAGGAACAGGTCCTGCACGATGATGCATTCCATCGAGGTCAAGGCAGCTGTGACGTGCTGCGTGTTCGGGTCTGACTGGGCGATGTCCTCGCCTTCGATGTACAAGCCCTTGAACTCGCCATCGAGGGCGGCCTCGAACATGTTCGGGATGCGCAGTCCCGGCTCGCCGCGCAGCGACACGCCCCATGCGTCCTCGAACTGGTGCCGCACGGTGTCGTCCGCAACGTGGCGGTAGCCGGCGAACTCGTGCGGGAAAGACCCCATGTCACAGGATCCCTGCACATTGTTCTGACCACGCAATGGATTGATGCCCACGCCTTCGCGACCCACGTTGCCGGTCGCCATTGCGAGGTTCGCGATGGCCATCACCGCCGTCGAGCCCTGGCTGTGCTCGGTCACGCCGAGGCCGTAGTAGATGGCGCCATTGCCGCCGGTGGCATACAGGCGCGCGGCAGCACGCACGTCGTCCGCGGGCACTCCCGTGACGTCCTGCATGGTCTCGGGGGAATTTGCCTCCAGCGCGACGAAGGCACGCCACTTTTCGAAAGCGGGCAGTTCGCAGCGCTCGCGCACATAGTCTTCCTGGACCAGGCCTTCAGTGACAATCACGTGCGCAAGGGAATTCAACAGCGCAACGTTGGTGCCGGGCCGCAGCTTCAGGTGATGCGCGGCAGAGATGTGCGGCGTGCGCACCAGGTCAATGCGGCGGGGGTCGGCAACGATCAGCCTGGCGCCCTGGCGCAAACGACGCTTCATCTGCGAGGCGAAAACCGGATGCCCGTCGGTGGGATTCGCACCGATCACGAAGATCACATCGGCCTTCATCACTGAATCGAAGTTCTGCGTACCGGCCGACTCGCCGATGGTGTTCTTCAAACCGTATCCGGTCGGGGAGTGGCACACGCGCGCGCAGGTGTCCACGTTGTTGTTGCCGAATCCCGCCCGGATCAGTTTCTGCACCAGGTAGGTCTCTTCATTGGAGCAGCGCGAGGAGGTGATGCCGCCGATCGAATCGCGGCCGTACTTTGCCTGGATACGCTTCAATTCCGCGGCCGCGTAGCCGATCGCCTCCTCCCAGGAGACCTCCCGCCACGGATCCGAGATCTTCGACCGGATCATGGGCTTGAGGATCCGGTCCGCGTGCGTGGCATACCCGATCGCAAAGCGCCCCTTGACGCAGGAGTGTCCGTGGTTCGCGTGCCCGTCCTTGTTCGGCACCATCCGCACCAGCTCCTCGCCCTTCATCTCGGCGCGGAACGAGCAACCGACGCCGCAATACGCGCAGGTCGTCACGATGCTGTGTTCGGCCTGCCCCTTCGCGATCAGCGTGTTCTCGGACAGGGTGGCCGTCGGGCACGCCTGCACGCAGGCGCCACAGGAGACGCACTCCGAATCCATGAACGAAACACCCTGGCTCGCCGCGACCGTCGAATCGAATCCGCGCCCCTGGATCGTCAGCGCCAGCGTGCCCTGCTGCTCATCGCAGGCCCGCACGCAACGCGAGCAGACGATGCACTTGCTGGCGTCGAAGGTGAAATAGGGGTTGCTGGTGTCCTTCTCCGCAACCAGGTGATTCGCGCCCTCGTACCCGTAACGCACTTCGCGCAGCCCCACGACGCCCGCCATGTCCTGCAACTCGCAGTGGCCATTGGCCGGGCAGGTCAGGCAATCGAGAGGATGGTCGGAGATATACAGCTCCATCACACCGCGGCGGATGTCCGCGATCTGGCTGTTCTGCGTTGTGACCTTCATTCCCTGCGCCACGGGCGTGGTGCAGGATGCCGGCAGGCCTTTCATGCCCTCGATCTGCACCAGGCACAGCCGGCAGGAGCCGAAGGCTTCCAGTTGTTCCGTGGCGCACAGCTTCGGGATCTTCACATCGCACAGCGCGGCAGCGCGCATCACCGATGTGCCCTCGGGCACCGTCACCTCGCAGCCGTCGATCGTGAGCGTGACGGATTTTGCGCCCAGGCGCTGCGGAGTACCGAGATCGTTTTCGACGATGGATTGCATGTTGGTGTCTCTGATTAAGCCGGAACGCGTGCCCGCACCGAGGTGACAAAATCTTCCGGAAAGTGATTGAGCGCCGATAGCACCGGGTAAGGCGTCAGGCCGCCGAGCGCGCACAGCGATCCGTAGGTCAGTGTGTCGCACAGATCGCGCAGGAGCTTTTCCTGCTTTGCAGGATTGTTGCCCGCGATGAGGCGGTCGATGACCTCCATGCCGCGAGTCGAGCCGATCCGGCAGGGCGTACATTTACCGCAGGACTCGACGGCGCAGAATTCCATGGCGTAGCGCGCCTGCGCCGCCATGTCGACCGTATCGTCGAACACGACGATGCCGCCATGCCCAAGCATGCCTTTGATGGCGGTGAAAGCTTCGTAGTCGAGGCAGGTGTCGAACTGCGATTCGGGCAGATATGCTCCCAATGGACCGCCCACCTGCACGGCGCGGATCGGCCGTCCGGTGAGACTGCCGCCGCCGTAGTCGTACAGCAACTCGCGCAATGTGATGCCGAATGCTTTCTCGATCAGACCGCCGTGTTTGATGTTGCCGGCGAGCTGTATCGGCAGCGTGCCGCGGGACCGGCCCATGCCGAAATGCTGGTAATACTCGGCGCCCTTGTCCAGAATGATAGGCACCGAGGCCAGCGTGATCACATTGTTGATCACCGTCGGTTTGCCGAACAGCCCCTGGATCGCCGGCAGCGGCGGCTTGAAGCGCACCTGGCCGCGCTTGCTCTCGAGCGACTCGAGCAGGGAGGTTTCCTCGCCGCAGATGTAGGCGCCGGCACCGGAACGCACCTCGAGGTCAAACCGCTTCCCGGTCCCCAGGATGTTCTCGCCCAGGTAGTGCTTCTCATAAGCCGTCGCGATCGCCGCGTTCAGGGCCGCTTTGGCGTCGGGATACTCCCAGCGCAGATAGATATAGCCGCTGGTCGCTCCGGTGGCGATACCCGCAATCGTCATGCCTTCGATGAGAAGGAAGGGATCGCCCTCCATCACCATGCGATCCGAGAAGGTGCCCGAGTCCCCTTCATCCGCATTGCACACGATATATTTCTGGGGGGAGTCCACACCCAGGACTGTTTTCCACTTGATTCCGGCCGGGAACGCGGCGCCACCGCGACCCCGCAGACCCGAGGTGGTGACAGCCGCCACAATCGCCGCCGGCTCCATGTCCAGCGCGGCCTTGAGACCCCGATAACCGCCGTGCCCGAGGTAGTCCTCGAGGCTGCGCGGGTCCGTGACCCCCACGCGGGCAAAGGTCAGGCGCTCCTGACTCTTAAGGTACGGGATTTCCTCGGTCGGTCCATGCGCGAGAGCATGGGATGCGCCGCTGATGAACCCCTGGTTGAACAGCCCCGGGACATCAGCGGGCTGCACCGGACCGTATGCGACCCGGCCGGCCGGGGTCACGACCTCGACCAGGGGCTCAAGCCACAGCAACCCACGCGAGCCATTGCGGATGACTTCAACATCGATGCCGCGGCGCCGGCCTTCGGCCAGGATGGCCTGCGCGGTCGCATCCGCCCCCACGCTGCGGGCAGCGGCATCACGGGGTACATAAATCCGGGTCTTCACGGCTTGCCTCCGGCAGCGGGTGTGCGCGTGTCCTGCATCAACTCGTCAAAGCGCTGCGCCGAAACCCGGCCATGCAGCTCGTGGTCGATCATGATGGAGGGCCCGAGCGCACAGTTCCCGAGGCAGTACACCGGCTCGAGGCGGATGGCGCCGTCACGGGTGGTGCCGTGAAAGTCCACGCCAAGCGTGCGCTTTGCATGCGCTTCAACTTCAGCCGCGCCCACGGCCTGACAGGCCTCGGCGCGGCACAGATGCACGATGTGACGACCACCGGGATCCTGGCGGAAGTAGTGGTAGAAGCTCACGACGCCATGAACCTCGGCGATCGACAGGTTCAGCTCCCGCGCAATCAGTGGCACGGCCTCGCGGGGGACGAAGCCGACCTTCTCCTGAACGGCGTGCAGCACAGGAATCAGGGGTGCCGGAATGGCCTTCAGTTCCCCGCAGATACCGAGGACGGCATCGATCTGAACGCGGGACACCACCTGACCCAGGGCATTCGTGTTAACGATCTTGGCATTCGTCATCAAGACTCCAAAATACCGTGCTGCACACTCGCGCCTGCCCGTCGCTAAGGACCGTGCTGGGGCGTGACCCACGGCATACAAACTTGAATACCAGTTTACTACCTGTCCGCCCTCAAGACAGGCTTGATTCAGGCAAGCCGCTGTCGCACACGCAGAAGTCCCGTGATCGGGCCTCCCGCGAATCTCCCGCGCGCACGATCGCGCAGTCACCCGAGGTCAGTCGAAACTCTATAACTTGTTGAAAACAAAGATGTAAGTGCCTTCTGCGCACTATTTACGGCAACAGAAAGCAGTGTTGCCGGTGCGGGCCCCTGCCCGCCTGGGACGAAGCGTCTATGACGCTCGCCGGACTGCGCCGCGCCACGGGCCGATCTCCCGCACGAAAACCTCCAGTTTTCTTGGAAACGTGCCGCGGGACCGCCGATGAACCCGGCGCCAGGCCACCCAGACATTCCCCGCCAGCACCCCCGCAAGCAAGAAGTAGACCACGCCGGAGGTCTCAAACACGGCGTAGCTGACGGCGGCGACCATGATCCCGCAGATCCACTGGTCCCGGTACCTGGCCGGCGATGTCGGCGGGTCTGTCAGGATGATGAGCGCAAAATAGAGCACCGCTTCAATGTCCGGTGATCGGAAAATCTCCACGATCCGCCGCGGATCGCCCAGGTACGCCGTTGCGGTGAACATGAGGAAGTACGCCCCGAGGAAAGACAGCACCAGCGGCATCTTGTTCACGCGGTCCGCGACGTAGATTCCGCCGGCGAGCAGCGCTGCGCGCAGCCATGGGGGCGAAACCTCCGGAAGCGCCCCCCACCAGCTTTGCGCGGCTGGCAGCACATACATCACCGAGACGAGGGCGAACGCCGCCGGATTGAACACGTTCGCCTGGCGCGTGCGGATCACGTACTTGCTGATCACCGCAACCACCGACATCGCCACCGGGACATACCAGTGCTCCTGCGTGCGCACCACCATCGTCACGATCATGGCCGACAGCACCGCGCCACTTGGGAACCGCCAGGTATCCACGCGCAGCCGTAGGATAAACAGGTCCAGCAGGCCCGCGATCAGGACCGCACAACCCATGCACAGCGCAACCGCCGCGACCCCTTCGGCCGGCGCCGCGATCATGGTCAGGCCCACCAGGAGCACGATCAGCAGTCCCTTGGGAGTCTTGAAAAAGCGGATTACCTTATGCACGGCACAGTTCCGGCGTGCGCAAGAGTTCAAGACCCGCAGTGACAATGAGCCCTTCCACTCCCATGCGGGTCAACAGGCAGATGCCCTCGTGCGGATCAAGAACGAACGCCGCAGTCGCCAGCGCGTCCGCAAGCATCGCGCCAGGTGCCACGACCGTGGCGCTTGCAATCCCGTTAGCAGCCTCGCCGCGGCGCGGGTCCAGAATATGCCCCCCGCGTTCATAGGCACCAGACGTGCAGACCGCGCGGTCCGAAACACGCAAGCGGTCGACAAGCTCACCACGCAGCCGGGGGTGGCGGATGCCAGCCGACCACGGCTCACCTCGCCGGTTGCAGCCACTGAGATAGAGATCCCCGCCTGCGTCGATGGCGAAATTGCGGAACGGTCGCAGCTCGCGCGCCGCAGCATCGACGGCCAGCCCCTTGGCGACCGCGCCGAGGTCGAGTGTCAACGGGCGCCTGAGCAGAATTGTGTGGTCGCGCTCGTCGATCTCCACATCGCGGAAACTGATGTCATCGCCGGACCCTGGCGCATCCGTGACCTCTCCGGTGAGGTAGTGCCGGTTGAAGCCGCGCGCACTCATGCGCCCCCCGACCGTCGGATCGAATGCGCCGCCGGTTTCCTCGGCCACCATCAGCGCGAAGCGCACCGCCTCAAACAACACCGGGCTTGCCGGCGTGCGCTTGCCAGCCTGCAACCGGCGCAGCTCACTGGCTGGGTCGAAGCGGGAACAGTGGGCCTCCACCAGCCGGAACCACTCGAACGCGTTCCTGGCGGTGGCGTGGGGCGCATCCACCTCGATAGACACAATGGTCCCCATCACGGCGTCGGTGAAAATCACCTGGGAGCCGCCGCCTCGCCGGAAGACCGCTCGGCAGCGGCGTCGAGCGCCGCGACAAGCGCGTCGTAGTAGGCATCGGAGCTCTCCGTGGCGCGCGACATGTAGTCGACATCGGGGCTTTGGCGGTCGACAGGTTGACGGATCAGAGGATCGATCACGCTGCACGGGTAGCGGGTGTCGCAAGTCACGATGCCCGCCTCAACGATGCGTCCGCCTTTGATGACCACGCGGGCTTCGATATCGCCGTGAGGAGAGTCGCCCAGGCCGGTGTAAGTGCCGTCGCGCCACTTCACAACAGAGGCGGAAGCCGGCTCGCGCGTGATGGCAATGGGTGCCGGCGAGGTCGGGTCTGCGGCCGGCAAGGGCACAGGCGCGATCTGTGGCAGTCCGCTCGGGGAGGACGATTGCGCCGGAACCGTTGAGGCATCAGTCGAGGCTGGTGCAGAAACCGACGGCTTTGGCGCAGTCGCAACCGTCACGGCAGCAGCGTTCTTATGTGCCTTCATCGGCGCAGGTTTGCGGGCGCCGACCGGTGGCGTCGGCGTGGGCACAGCCACCATCGCAGACGTGCTCCCTGCTGTGGCCTGATCTGTGGCTTTGTGTTGATGAGTCAGCCGCTGCGTCGGCGCATCAATCACAGCTGGTCCCGGACCGACAGCCACGCGCTGCGCTTGAGCAGCCACCCTTCGCGCCTTTGCCTGAGTCTCGAACCGGCGCGCGGCGTCGCGCGTGCGTGAATATCCGGCGGCGTAAACGGCCAGCACCGCCGCACAGCCCGCCGCAACCAGGCGGTTGGAAATCTTCCCCTTGCCGTGTCCCTTGAACATGCCGCTGATCATGCCTCATGGAACGGCCACAGTGTGCGCGCGGCTCGTGGCCGGAGGCAAGGGCTTTCCGCCTTCGACCAAGGGCGAGCTCCATGACTCGCACGCGCTGGAACAACTGGCATTCCCGCTGGGGTTTGTTG